>JABSPG010000254.1 GCA_013214445.1 Ekhidna sp.
AAGCACCATTCACATTGAGATCAACTGTGAGCGAGGTAAGGTTTTCTGTGCCTTCATTCTTAATCTGAAACGAGGTAGGAAAATCGACAAGACAAACTTCGCTTAGGTCGGAAATGAAGCTTACGGATGCATCCAATTCGTCAAATTCTCCATCGCCTAAACATATCAAGGCATCTTGCGAAGCACCGAAGTTTCCATCACTTTCGAAAATGACTTCACCTTGTGAATCACTCAATGAGAAAGATCCTTCTCCAAATCCACAGCAAATTCCATCGCCAGCAGCGTCAAAAATGGTGAAGACATAGCACTGATCTGAAGGTAGACAAATGTTTTCAACAAACGTAGTAGATATTGCCTCATAAGGTCCTCCTGTCAACACAACCTCCTCACTTTCATTGGTAATTTGCCAGGTAGTCTCCCCTGGATACTCGTCTGTTAAAAGGGTCAATGTCACTTGTTCCAAATCTGCGTTGAAATTTACTGCTCCTTCAGCCGAATTGTTCGAGGCTATTTCATCTGACTCCCCATTAAGGGTATTGATAACTACTGATAAGGTATTCTGTCCAGAACTCAGATCTTCGAATACAACCTCAATGGTAGCATTTCTACCTGTCTCAATAGCACCTTCAAAAGTTACTAGAGAAGAAGAATTACCGTTTACAAAAAGCTCCAGCTCTGCGCCGGTAATTTCATCTGCCCCTTGGTTTTGCAACACTGCTATCCCTGTGAAGGAGCTATTGCAGGTTTCCGTTTCCAATTCTAGTGAAATTGCTCCATTCAATTGCGGGAGGTTGGTCACGGTTTTTGATGTAGAGTTGTTTCCGGGAAGCTCATCTACATCATATAAGACACTCACTTGGATTTCGTAATCTCCAAGTGCAGATAAATCAACTGCACTACTAAATGTATGCTCATAAGTAGCACCTGCATCAAGTGTAGCTTCATAGGTGAAAACTTCAATTTCATTTCCGTCGACCACCAATTGGATATCAAATCCGGTGGCCGCCAGATTACCATTGTTTAGAATGCTTGCCGTGACTGTCTCAGCATCGGTCAGGCCACCACCCGTATTCGGACTAGAGATTTCAGAAACCGCTATATCGTTATCCTTCTTTTCCAATTGAAAGGCCAATAGTCTTGTCTTTGAATTGTTGGAACCATTTCCAGCATATTCAGCGGTAAACCAAAACGTCTGTCCATCAACAGGGTCAATGGTAATGTGTGGGTAATCTCCAAAACGATCCGTATTGATTGGGTTTATGCCAGATATGACGGTATACTCCTCCACAGTCATTTCTCCTAAAGGATCATCTGCAAACCTTCCGGTAAACCTGATTCCAGCAAATTCAGAAGGGCTACTTACATTATAAGCTAAGCCAATATTCCCACTTGCATCCATTCCTATTGAACCCATAAACCGATGTAGCCCATCATCAGGCGCAAATGTTCCTTCTTGGTAAATTGACCAATCACTTCCATCTACCCTTCTCAATTCCATCCAACGAATACCAGAAAGATTGTTTCCGTCTGTCACATCAGTAATGAAGTTTAAAACGATCGATTCATGCGTTCCAAAATTTCGATAGTGCGGAATATTCATTACTACCTCAGGTATTGCATCCAATCCGCCACTACCATCTCCACCTTGGGAAACGCATGCAAATCCGCCTGACTCTCTATCACATGGATAGCTATCAAAGGGAGCAGTAGTCAAAGTAGTCTTCTCTACTACGGTATTGTCGGGATTATCTAGGTCTATATCAAAAGTGAAGACTTCTAGGGCATCCTCACTAACTTCCCCCCAGGAACTATCATTGATTTTTAGTGCAATGGGCTTATCATCCCCTGGTAAAGTAGATCCATTCCATTGCACGGGAGTGGTTACATAAAAACCAGCCTCGGTACTGGTGTTACCAGCGATTTCTACCCTTTGTATAGTCACATCCGAAGATCCGGACATCAATGCTTCTCTATCAATAAAGTATTGGTGAAGTGCGCCAGGCCCGCTCTCATTAGAAGTCACAACCACATGATCAGTCCAAATTCCGTATTTAGGATAATCTGGAAAAGTCGGCGTTGCAAATGAGTAAACATTGTAGTCTCCTGCGGGATCAGAGGTCTCAGAAACTGCAAATAGCAGCAAGGCTGGCTGAGCGAATTCTGTAATGATCCACTGTGAAGTTTCATGATCAAATAAGATAATTGGATCGCCAATTCCATTTTCGCCAAGTGGCTCCCAAAGAGAGTTGGCAGCAAATTCAGCAAGCTGACTTCCACTCTTATCGAAGATGCCTATCACCGTAGCATTTATTGCCTGCATGTAGTTGTTGACACCAATGGAACCAGAAGGGTCATGCGGCGAGCCAAAACTATTGGAGAGTCCATCTACATTGACTAAAGGCTCTATTATGGTACGAAACCTATTTGAAAACTTCGTCTGCCTTAGAGGGTCGGGACCTTGATGCTCTAGCTCAGGTCTAGTTACTTTACTTTTCCCTCTACCGATAAAGTTGGGAGGCAATTGTTTGTTTCTTCTAGCATCGTTTCGTTTATCTAGAGAAGTGAACTTATATTTCTCTGTGGTAGGCTTAACTTTTCCGAGGTATACAGCCGTTGTATTCGCAACCTTGATAGCCTTGACTTTCTCTGTTTGCTGCTGCCCGAATAGTAGCGTTGTGGCAAAACAGATCGTTAGCCCTAATAACAATACGTGTCTCATAATTCAAATAATTAGTTTTTAGTGTTAGGTTTTGATTTGGAATGACCTTTGTTGGTCATGTTTTGCGTCTCACTGCTTTTCATGTTGGAGACTTGTTTGACAGATGAATCTTTCTTTAGTTCATCCAAAATTGTGTTGTATGTTGATTCTCCGACATTGAGCTTTACCATCCACTGGTTTTGAGATTTGCTTACCCTCTTTTGATCTACCATTTCATGATTTGAGAATGCAGTGAGATCAGAGGGTGATTTTCCATCCACAATAAGGAGAATAAATCCCCGAATTTCTTCAGCATTGGTCTTTGCACTTTTGCAAAAAGTCAGGCAAAGACTTAAGGGGATAAGTAGGAGTAAAAGTCGCATTTTACGAGAATTCATCTGGAAAGATAATTTTTTAGCCATAAGAGGACAACTCAATTGCTTTTACCTTCAAAATTTATTTCCCACGCCTCTGCTGATGCGCTCCCAAACATCTGCCATTCTTTGAATGGCAACAAACAAAAAAGGCGACCCACATCGTGAGTCGCCTGGCAAAAACCACCTTAGTTTTGCCTGCCTTAGTTTACTTCCAATTCCTTCTATTTTTTAATCAGTAGCTCGCGGCGAATTACCTGTTGGCTAGTGTCTTTCAACTGCAATACATACGTACCTCTCTTGATATCTGATAGATTGATCTTATCAGTCGTGTATCCTGAATCCACCACTTTTCCATCAAGGGATATGATTTCATAAGAAGCAGATTCCAATAGTCCTGAAATGCTAAGCATATCCACGACTGGGTTTGGATAGATAACGATCTGTAAATCTTTCGAGGCGCTTAATGGTCTAACCACACTTAGAGTCCCTGTCTCATTTGCGAAGACATAGTTTGCCGCAGTTGCATCTTGAGTGACTGAAATATCATATTCTCCTTCTGTAGCAATATTAGCTGTAGGTGAACTCACTACTGGCAATGCGTTGGGTACAGACTCATCTTCTCCATTTACAAACCCTGCATAGGTGATGGTGAAAGTAGGTAGGGCATCTCCAAGTGCTATCTCCTTATCATCGGGAGTAATTGTAACGCTAGCAGCGTCAATAACCAACGACTGAACAACCGGTTCAGCGGCGTTGAAGCCATCATTTCCATCTTGTCTTGCCTCGATTTCAACGGTACCAGCACCTAGAATCGTTAATGTATTACCGACAATGCTTGCATCATCTCCAGAAACAATGCTGAAACTAACCCCTAGCCCAGAATTCGAAGTTGCATCTAGGGTGATTGGTGCATCTCCATAGGTGGCATCTGTCAACGAAGTGAAAGTAATGGTTTGATCTTGCTTTCTAGAGTCAATCACTGTGAATGACTGACTTACGCTAGCTGCTGCATTGTAGTTTGAACTACCCGTCTGGCTAGCCTCTACGGTTACATTGCCTGTTCCTGAAAAGGTTAGTTCAGTACCTGAAATCGTAGTGAAGTCTTCACCCTCAACGATCGAGTATTGGATTGGTAAGTCCACATCGGAACTGGCAGACAGTAACACACTAGAGGCTGTGGCGAGATCTATTTCACCTATCGTGGGAAAAGTAATGACTTGATCCGCTTTCTCGATGGTAAAAACTCCATTGACGTTGTTGAAATTGTAGTTATTATCACTCCCACCAGTTACCAGTATATCATAGGCCCCTGCATCACTTGCAGATGTAGCTG
This sequence comes from Ekhidna sp., assembly GCA_013214445.1. Taxonomy (GTDB): domain Bacteria; phylum Bacteroidota; class Bacteroidia; order Cytophagales; family Cyclobacteriaceae; genus Ekhidna. The sequence continues at coordinate 4,409 of JABSPG010000254.1, forward strand.
CAGAACTTGCAGTGGGCACTTCATCCAGGCCTAAGGCGTCATCATCATTCACAAACCCAGTGAAAGTGATTGAAAAACTTAAAATATCATTATTCCCGAATGTGATGGTTATGTCCTCAGCAGTGGCGGTCAAAGTAGCCTTAGTGACAGTGAATGCCGCACTTCCGGATGCAGAACTAAAAGTATCATCTCCTGCCTGAGTAGCTTACAAAATGATATCACCTGCTCCATTTATTTCTACTTGATTGCCATTTATGATAGCCCCTGGTCCGGATAACACCGCATATGTTACAGATAACCCTGATGAAGCAGTTGCATTCAAGGTCACGGGACCATCTCCATATACACCATCATTAGGTTGTGGAAAAGTGATGGTCTGCGGTGTTTTGGACATTTCAACAGTTACAATAGCTGTACCAGTAGTACTATTCCCTCCGCCATCTAGTGCTGTGAGTGTTACCGTATTGTTTCCAACATCTGCAGTTGTAAAAGTCGTTTGATCTAAAGACAAAGTGAATGAACAGTTATCTGAACTCCCATTATCGATCTGAAGCGGATCAATGGTAACAGATCCAGACTCGTCCAGCTCAACCGTCAAATCTTGGGTCACTACTACTGGTGCAATTCGATCCACAACTGTGACACTGCTAACAGCAGTGGCTACATTTTCATTTACATCTGTTACTGTAAAGCTGAAATCAGACGTTCCAAGACTGGTGCAGGTAAATGGAGAGTCATCAAAGGAAACAATAATCTCTTCGAGCGAACTACAATTATCTGCTAATTCTGCTAAAATATCTGACTGCTGGATAGCGTAGCTGCCATTTGCATCTAGCTCTACTGTAGGATTCAAAATGGTAAACGTTGGCACGGTGCGATCCACAATGATAATTTCCTCTGTAGCTATCGATTGATTTTCTTCACTATCTACCGCCGTGATGGTGATGAGTTGGGATCCGAGCTCTCTGCAGGTAAATACACTTGAACTGATCGTTACTGTAGGGTTCTCATCACAGTTGTCTTCAACAGTCGATCTGAGATCAGAAAAAGTAATCTCTACTTGGTTTGTAGCAGCATCCAAAGCAAACTCCAGTGGAGGTAGCGTGCTCCCTGCCGATTGATTGTTTGGCAAAATAGTCGGTGCGGTTGCATCACTTACCGTACCACTTACCTGAGCCGAAGTGACATTCCCTGCCTCGTCTTGGACGGTGATGGTAACCATGTTGACTCCCAAGTCCGTACATGTGAACTGAAGCTTATTAGCTGCAAAAACTAAAGCACTCGAATCACTACAATTATCGGCAGCTGACGTTACTAACCCCGCAAGATCTAAGGTAGCAGTACCAGAATCATCTAGGTTTAATGCGAAAGATTCGACTACATCCAAAGTAGGTGCATCCAGATCCCCAATCGTTACCGTGTTAGCCATTGGAATCTGATTATCCGAAAGACAAGAAACCAATCCATCCGTCCAAAAACTGGCGTCTGGGTTTCCCGTCACTGATAAAATATCCAAATCTAATCCGTTACCTGTTTCATCAGAAATGATAAATCCAGAACCTGTCTCAAAACGATAATAGTGGGCCAGTCCTTCTGTATTTGTTTCCACACAGCCCGTCTTGGTACTATTGATTTCTTCTACAGACCGCCCATTATTCCATATTCTCACTTCATCAAATGTGCCATTGCAAACTGCAGTCAAACCGGAAAAATCCTGATGCTTATTCAATCCTATATACCATGAAGATCGATCAGATCTACTCATACTTGTAATGAAGGAGTTGGTATTCAGATTAGTCTGAGCTACCCCATCAAATTATACT
>JABSPG010000255.1:0-2268 GCA_013214445.1 Ekhidna sp.
CAGACAGGTACTTGAAGAATTTTACTAGGTTTGGAACTCTGATTTTGAGTGGATCAAATTCAGGGGAAGCTTACAAGGAGACCTCAAAAAATACAAATTGGAGGAAGTGAAAATCTATGGAGATTCTCAAAGAGCCATAGGTTTTGGTGGCAATACTGCAACTGCTATGAAAGTGAAAAATGCGGAGGTAGTCTTAGGAGATCAATTTGATCATCAGACCTTCTATAGCCTTGACCTTGACGCGATTTCTAAAGGAATAGAGGCCAAAACTTCATACAAAATAAGCGGCATAATCGGCACAGACCTCCTTAAGAAATACAATTGTGTAATTGATTACAATCAAAGACAATTAGTTTTGGTGGATAGTAGAGTAAAAGTAAAAATTGCAGCAAGATGAGATCGATTATTCTATACATACTTATTTCCCTGCCTGGTTTAGCTGCAAGCCAGAAAACACAATTGATGGAACTATCAGGTAAATGGAAGTTTACCATCGGAGATAGAGAAGAATACAAGGATCTGGATTACGATGATAGCAGATGGGAAGCCATAAGAATAGGTACTCCATGGGAGAACGAAGGCTTTGCCAACTACAATGGATTTGCATGGTATCGATACGAATTTGATGGGGCCGAACTGGAGGGATTTACCAACCTCCTCATCTACCTTGGCTATATTGATGATGTACACGAAGCATATTTCAATGGTACACTTATCGGGTTTAAAGGCTCATTCCCACCTGACTTTTATACAGCATACAATGCCTTGAATGAGTACTCAATACCTCCTGGTATTGTAAACTACTCTGGTAAAAATGTTGTGGCAATCAAAGTGTATGATGTCTACAGAGATGGAGGAATGGTGAAAGGGATCCCAGAAATATACTTTGAGATTGAATTCTCAGATGATTTTTACAGCTTGGAGGGAGTTCGGAAATTTTCGAGAAAACGAAGAGAATCTTGGAAGAGGCAATACTATGACGATGAAGATTGGGATCATATTGTGGTCCCCAGTCATTGGCGAAGCAAACATATCAAACGTGGTGAGGGCCTAGGTTGGTATAGAAAAGAGTTTACAGTACCTGCCTCCTTAAGAGACAAAGACATATATCTTGTATTGGGAAAAATTGATGATTTCGACTACACCTATGTCAATGGACAACTGGTTGGCTATACTAAGGATTTTCAATCCTTCGGTGAGAGCACAAGCTGGGATCAATTGCGAGTCTACAAATTATGCAAGGAAATACTGGATCCGGAAGGTGTCAACGTCATCGCTGTAGAGGTTGAAGATATCGGAGTAGATGCAGGAATTTATGAGGGTCCTATCGGCTTGACCGAGAGTATCAAGTCTAAAGAACAAAAGAGGTAAAACTCATATCCTTACCTTATTTAGTCCATAAGACTTATTAATCTAAAATAACAAACCTAAAAGTGTGATTATCGTAAATGAAAGTAATACTATTAAATAATATAGTTACGCTACTAGGTTATATTTCAGATCAGTACAGGTTTCACAACCTCGAAACAACGCTGATAAGAAATTAAGCCTTTATGATCCGTAACTGATATAAATGAAATAAAGGTTTAACCCAAACATCAGCGTCATGGCAAGCAAAAAGAAGACAAGAATTTTAGAAAGTACTTTCCTCTTCATACTAATTCTAATGATCTATACACTGTCTTCTTTTTCTGCTAACGGACAAACGGTGCGTGAGCAGACTGCTCTCGATGGGTTAAATCTTTCTTTTTTAGACGAATCAAATTATACGGAAAGCCAGATTATCAAAGGTAATATTCAAATGATGAATGCTACTCACACCTTTAATCTGACAAAGCAGGCAGATATTGAAGTGCCCCCAATAAGTGAAATAGATAGTGTGGATCAACAACTTTTCGCATTTCCAAAACAAGAAGTCAACAGGAGAAAGATGGACTATTTGCAGGCTCCAACTTTTCTTATACCACTGAATTAATTATTCATGACATCTACCAGACGCATTAATTCAGCATTGATGGGTTTGGTTTTGCTTATTGCGAGCTTGAAGCTGGTATAAGCTACTTTACCGTCTATTATTCCTGCCATCACATTGGCTTTTCCGTCAATAAGACCTTCTACAGCCGCCATACCCAACCTACTTGCCAAAATTCGGTCGAGAGATGTTGGTGAGCCCCCTCGCTGTAAATGACCCAAGGTTGATACTCTGATGTCTAGTTTGGGAAGTTTAGCCATTACTTTGTTGGCAATCTCATGAGCATTCCCTTGCTC
>JABSPG010000255.1:2278-6224 GCA_013214445.1 Ekhidna sp.
CGCAACAATCACGATTGCCGAGGTTTTTTCTTTATCTCTTCCCTGATTCAAGGTATCTATTACATCCTGGATCGTGGTAGATGTCTCAGGCACCATAACTAGTTCGGCACCTCCACCTATCCCACAATGAATAGCGATGTAACCGGAGTGTCTACCCATTACTTCAACGAAAAATACTCTGTCGTGGGAATTAGCAGTATCTCTAATCTTGTCTATCGCTTCAAGAGCAGTATTTACCGCAGTATCAAAACCTATGGTATGATCAGAACCATACAAGTCATTGTCGATGGTTCCTGGAGCACCGACTGTTGGGATACCGTACTCTTCGTAAAACAGATTTGCTCCGGTAAAGGTGCCGTCACCACCAATGGCCACTAATCCCTCTATCCCTTTAGCTTGCAACTGCTCATAGGCTTTCTTTCTTCCTTCTTTCGTTCTAAAATCCTCGCTCCTTGCAGATTTAAGTATGGTCCCTCCCTTTTGCAAAATATTACTTACGGAATACGACTTCATCAAATACATATCACCATTGATGATACCATTGTATCCGTACCGAATGCCGTATACGTTTAAACCTAGACTAAGTCCCGAACGAACCACTGATCGAACGCAAGCATTCATTCCTGGAGCATCTCCTCCAGATGTAAAAACACCAATATTTTTCATTTCATTAATTATCTAAATACTTCCAGACTAAACTAGATGCACCCAATATCGGAGCATCATCATCCTTCAACCCGGAGGGCAGTAGTTGTATCTTCTTATCAAGAAAAAGAGGCATCATGTAACGCTCCATATTTTCTTGAGCTGGGGTGAAGATGTGTTTTCCTGCATTCGCAAGACCACCCAACAAAAATATAGCTTCAGGGTCAGTATGAACAACAAAATCAGCTAATTTCATACCAAGTACTCTCCCAGTATATTTGAAAGCCTCAATGGCAATTTTATCCCCTTTTTCAGCAGCTTCGGTAATTGTCCTTGTACTTAAATCATCAAAGCTTATAGCCCTGAGAATACTTGGTTCGGTGTAATCAGCTAAGAGTTTATACACTGTGCGACGAATTCCAGTTGCGCTCACATAGGTTTCAAGGCAACCTCTTTTGCCACAAGCACAAAACCTTCCATTTGCGTTTACAAGGGTGTGACCCAATTCTCCAGCAAAACCATGCCTCCCATAGACAAGTTCACCATTGACCACAATGCCGCTACCCAAGCCTGTACCTACCGTAAGGACAATGAAATCCTTCATCTCCTTAGCATTGCCATAAACCATTTCACCTAGAGCAGCAGCGTTTGCATCATTAGTCAATGCGCACTTTAGGCCAAACACGTGTTCTGCTTCCTCCGTAAACTTCGAAATTCCTTTCCAAGGTAAATTCGGCGGATTTTCAATGGTACCACTATAAAAATTGGCATTAGGCGCTCCAATACCTATACCAATGGCATTATCGATTGAATGTATCTTTTCTATCTCGGTCTTCAGCGTCCTCAAAAAGGTTTTGTAGTCAGTGAATTGCTGCGTCTTCACCCTCGACTGAGCCAATATATTTCCTTCTCTATCGGCAATACCAAACTTTGCATTAGTACCACCGATATCTATTCCTATCGCTAGTTTTGTCATTTCAGCCTCGAATTTAGGCCTACGATTCCGACATTACAACATCTTCGCGATCATCTACTCTTAATGCTAGGTATGCAGCAATAAGCATGGAAATACCACTAGCTACAAGGGCGAAAACAGGATTACCTCCATACAAATATTTGATAAGTGGGCCGCCTATTGTTGCATTCAGAATCTGGGGTAACACGATAAAGAAATTGAAAATTCCCATATATACGCCCATTTTCTTAGCAGGTATAGATCCTGCTAACATCGCATAAGGCATGGCTAGAATGCTTGCCCAAGAAACACCAACCAATACCATGGAGAAAATAAGCCAATTAGCGTCTGGCACCACATAGACAGAGATTAAACCAATTCCACCAATTGCCAGAGAGAGCGCGTGTGTCTGCTTTCTACCAATCCTTCGAGCAATTTTTGGAAGCATAAATGCATATATGGCGGATATGGCATTGTAGACACCAAATATGATACCCACCCAATCTCCAGCTTTTTGATACATGGCCGAACTGGTATCGGTAGTAGGCAAACCATAAATGTGATGCGAAATCGCTGGAGTCGTATATACCCACATACCAAATAAGGCGAACCAGCTAAAAAACTGGACCATACTTAGTTGACGCATCGTATGAGGCATCTTCTTGAAGTCTGTGAATATATCCAGAAGACCTTTGCTTTCTTCTTCGCTCTCTTCCGCCTCTCCTTCAAATTTCCTCATCTCCTCTGGAGAGTACTCTTTAGTAGTAAATACAGTGATAAGAATGGTGACAATAAGTACAACCGCACCAAACAGGAAGGAGATTAATAAATGAAGTGGAACAGTACCTTCCTCACTTACATTAGATACCCCAAACCACTCGCTAAGAACATAGGGAAGCCAGCTGCCAACCACAGCTCCTATCCCGATCAAGACAGTCTGGATACTAAAACCTGTCGTAGTTTGACTATCATCCATTTTGTCTGCTACAAGGGCTCTGAAGGGCTCCATAGCAATGTTGAAAGATGCATCCATGATCATTAAAAAGCCTGCACCAACCCACAATGCAGGTAAAATGGAAACGAAAATATCCGCTCTCGGCAATAGGATTAAACCAATGCTTGCTAAGACAGCACCAGTTAGGAAAAAGGGTCTTCTTCTTCCCAGTTTGGTCCATGTATTATCTGAATAGTGACCTACAATTGGCTGTACAATCAATCCTGTCACAGGTGCCACGAGCCAAAACCAACCAAGTTCATGAACATCAGCACCGAAAATGCCTAATATTCGACTTGCATTGGCATTCTGTAAAGCAAAACCCATTTGGATCCCTAAAAATCCAAAGCTCATATTCCATATTTGCCAGAAACTCAGTTTAGGTTTCGATACACGTTGCACCGCGTTACTCATAGTTTGGTTTATTTAATACCTACAATATATTGATAAGGAGCTAGCTCTGCAGAAGATAGATCAAACGACTCACTAGTAAAATAATCTTGAATGGCCTCAGCGTCAGTAATACTAACTTGTTGTGCCTCTGATGTTAAATTGATTATTACACTGATTTCATTATCACCATTTGTTCGCTGGTAAGCAATTACATTTGAATTACCTGTTTCCAGAAAATTTGGACGCCCTCCATAAATTCCATTATGCAATGCTGGATTTTTCTCTTTTAATGCAGTCAGTTTCTGGTAAAATCCCTGATACTTCACGTCTCCCCATTCGATTGTATCTTTTTCAAAAAATGCAAGTCGCTTATCTAGGCCAGCTTCTTGTCCACTGTAAATCAAAGGCATGCCTTGCACGGTAAACGCCAGGACTGCATAAGCCTGATGTCCTTCCCCAAACCTTTCGACAACAGTTCCATTCCAAGAATTCTCATCATGGTTAGTGGTAAAGTTCATTCGAATGGCATTTTCAGGATACCGTTCAAAGTCTTTATTCAAAAAAGCAATCAGTGAGTCTGCATTTTTCTCTCCTTTAGCAAAACCATTCATTTCGTGATGAAACCCCCACCCATACGTCATATGGAAAGCATCTTCATGCATCTTCGGTTCATCCCATTCGGCTAACATGAAAAGATCTTTGTCTACATCTAGTGAGTCCTTTGCACGGTTCCAGAATTCCATTGGTACAAAGCCAGCGACATCACAACGATATCCATCAATATCAGCTTCACGCACCCAAAACCTCAACGATTCAATCATATCATTCTGCATATCCATACTTTCGTAGTTCAAATCAGCAACATCTGTCCAGTCGGTACCTTCTGGCCAAATGATATTCCCTAATGAATCGGTTGTATGATATCCTGCATTCTCTGCCCATGGATGATCAAAGGCAGT
>JABSPG010000256.1 GCA_013214445.1 Ekhidna sp.
TGGATACCTAAAGTCTGAGAATGGCGTACATCGACTAGTAAGGATCTCTCCATTTGATAGTGGTGGTAGAAGGCATACCTCCTTCGCATCTGTGTATGTCTATCCAGTAGCAGACGATTCCATAGAAATTGAAGTAAATCCTGCAGATATTGAATTACACACTTCTAGATCAGGAGGCGCAGGAGGACAAAATGTCAACAAAGTTGAGACTAAGGTGCAATTGACGCATAAGCCCACGGGCATTGTTGTGGTATGTCAAGTGGAACGGTCGCAGCTAGCTAACCGGGAACGTGCGATGCAAATGTTGAAATCGCAACTCTACCAGATGGAGATAGAGAAGAGAAACAAGGAAAGAGCTAGTATAGAGGCAGGTAAAAAGGCAATTGATTTCGGCTCGCAAATAAGGAACTATGTTCTGCATCCATATAAGCTAATAAAAGATGCTAGAACAGGTTTTGAGCGGACAGATGTTCAAAATGTACTAGATGGCGACTTAAATGATTACATCAAAGCTTACTTGCTTCATGAAGAATAATTACTGAAGCAGCTTCGAAATAAGACACTTCCACAATATCCCAATTGGGATTATAAGTATGAAGAGATACTCACTGAACTTTTGGCTACTGTCCTTAAGTTCTTTTTTATTTTTTGGCTCGTTCAACATGGTTTTACCTGAGCTGCCAGACTTCATGCGTACGCTTGGAGGAGAAGATTATATTGGCCTTCACATTACCTTCTTCACTCTTACCGCACTTATTTCCAGGCCCTTTAGTGGAAAGCTCACAGACACCTGGGGTCGACTGCCAGTGATGGTATTTGGCTGTCTAGTCACTGCTGTGGTATCGATGGTTTATCCATTCTTTCTCAACATCTACGCCTTCCTTTTTATCCGCTTTATTCATGGTTTTTCTACGGGTTTCAAGCCCACTGGAACAGCTGCCTATGTAGCTGACATAGTGCCTGTAGAACGACGTGGAGAAGGGATGGGCATTCTTAGCTTTTTCGGCATGACTGGAATGGGTATCGGGAACTACCTGGGAGGCGAAATAGCTCTTCATTTCGATACAGATATTCTGTTTTATAGTAGCGGTGGCGTAGCAGTACTTTCAGTTTTGACATTGCTGGGTATGAAAGAGACTCTTCCAGACAGACAGAATTTTTCATGGAATCTTTTGAAAATCAAAAAATCAGATATTTACGAACCTACAGTTCTAGTTCCTTCAGTAGTTATGATGCTGGTGACGTTTTCTTTTGGAACAGCACTGACGCTTGCCCCTGACCTCAGTGTTCATCTGGGCATTGCAAACAAAGGATTATTCTTCTCCTATTTCACTTTCACCTCACTATTTTCTAGAGTAATTGGTGGAAGGCTATCTGACATTTTTGGGAGAAGAAAAGTATTAATAGCGGCGATGTTAATCGTTGCAGTAGGTTCGGTTTATATCGGTTTTGCCATTTCTCCATTTCACTTATTTGCGGGTGCAATGATATTTGGTGCTGGCTATGGTCTGTCATCACCTGCCCTTTTTGCATGGGCTGCCGATCTTGCTCCAGATCAATTCAGAGGTCGAGGCTTTTCCACCCTTTTTATGGCACTTGAGATAGGAATAGGAACTGGGGCTATGCTTGCTGGACAAATCTACAATGGTAATGCAGAGAATTTTCCAATCGTTTTTTCAGGATGCGGAAGTCTCGCATTTTTAGCGTTTGTTTTTCTCTTGTTTAAGGGGAAGTAGCTATCTCAAGTTGAAAATCTAAAACTATATTAACCTCAATGAACCCAAGATTTCTTATCTACATATATGGAGTTGTGGCAATAATTAACCTCTATGCTAGCTACATTTCCTCCGATCAGCTAAACCAATACACCAAACCGCTCTTGATGCCCTTGCTTATGCTATATGTATACAGATCAAGTATTGGTAAAACCACGCTAAAAGTACTTCTACTATTCTTAGCACTTTTATTCTCCTGGCTAGGAGATGTTGTTCTAATGTATCAAAGTGAGCAACTGTTTTTTATGATAGGAATTGCATTTTTTCTACTGGCACAAGGAACCTATGTGGTGGTACTTCGAAAATCGACCTATCAAAAACCAGAGGTGAGTTTCCAGAAAGTACTTCCCTTCATTATCTATACAGGAGTCCTGTTCTACATCTTACTTCCGGCTGGTGACTTCACAGCGCCGATAGCTATTTATGGATCCGTGATCATGACGATGACCATAATGGCTCGTTTGCGTGAGGGGAATACATCTCAAGAAAGCTATAGAATGGCTTTCTATGGTAGCCTGCTCTTTGTTGCTTCAGATTCAATACTTGCAATAAATGCTTTTGACACCAAGCTTCCATATGCAGGAATTTTCATTATGTCTACTTACTGCGCCGCACAGCTCCTTTTGGTAAAAGGTCTGCTAAAACATGTAGAATGAAAATGAATTGGACAATTAGTCCGCGTATTGAAATCGAACCATGCCAAGAGCTACATCGACATCAAAAGATAGTAGATTCTCAGCATCCGCGGAGTAATTCATATTTACGTAGACGTTCTTTTCTACCTCTTCAAACCCCTTGGCTATCTTAATAGAACATAGGGGAGAATCTCTCAGCCTGATGATTACAGGTGTATCATCTTGCGGCAATAGAATTTCGAGGTTGCCTGCCCCAACAGAAGCATTCACATTGCACTTCTCTGACATCATTCTGTCAAAATCTAAAAGGACATTCCCAAAGCCAATTTTCGTAATCACGTTTTCAGCTCTGGTTAGCTCCATGCGCTTAGCAACGATAGATCCAAAATCCGCTTTCACATAAAAGGTATCCATCTTGATTGGATTCGCATTCGCTTCATCATATCCGACCACAATATCAGCACTACCCGATTTAATTTTCAACTTCTGAACGGATGAGCCTGTCAAATCTACATCTGCGTTCCCTAGACCATAGATCAGATTTAGCTTGTAAATCTTATCCTCACCAAGATTGACCTTCCAAAAATCATTGTCTTTGTCACTTCTCGATACCGCCATTGTGAAACTATCGCTAAAGCCTGAGGAATTATACTCATCCAGCACTAATTTGGAATAGCAAGTGTTGCCACCAACTTTGCTAATAAAGGATGGGTTTATCTTCTCTAGATTTGGATTGCCATAGATAGTCAATGGGTCAGCGTCTTCACTCGATTGCTTCAAAAGACAGTTAGTAGCTGTAGCCTTTAGGTAGAAGTCTATGGTGTCAAACTCCTGAGAATTCTTAATTGTATAGAATTTTGAAAGCTGTGCAAACGCACTCAAACTCGTAAGCAAGGGCAAACTTGCTATCATTACCAACCGCAACATTTCCTTATTTACGAAAAGAGATTTAAGATGTTACGAAATAATTTATCTATCAGAAAAATTCCTTCATTCGCTCAAAAAAGCTTTTGTCTGCTTTTCCGGGATCTGGCTGAAAATTAGGCGAATTTCTCAACGCCTCAAGTGCATCCTTCTCATCTGAGCTTAACTTCTTTGGCGTCCAAACATTGACATGTACCAATTGATCACCCTGTCCATAACCCTCAACTGATTTGATTCCTTTCCCTCTCAAGCGCAAAATTTTACCACTCTGGGTTCCTGACTCAATTTTGATTTTTACTTTGCCATCGATCGTTGGCACCTCTATGGAGGTTCCAAGCGCTGCGTCTATAAAGTTGATGTACAAATCATAGATCACATTATTTCCATCTCGCTTTAGGATATCGTGTTCTACTTCCTCTACGAGTATGAGTAAATCTCCTGCAATACCTCCGGCTACCTCATTCCCTTTACCAGACATTGATAGTTGCATACCGTCGGTCACACCGGCAGGAATCTTGATCGAAATTACTTCCTCCTGTCTCTTCAATCCTGAGCTGTCTACTCCTACTCCCTTACTCTCAACAACTTGCCCGCTTCCGCCACATGTAGGACAAGTAGATGTACTCATCATTTGCCCTAGCATCGTGTTCATAACCTTCCTGACTTGACCAGTACCATTGCAGCTTGGACACGTTTTGAAAGTAGTTTCAGGGTCAACAATGAGTCGGTTTACCTTAATTTTCTTCTCAACTCCATGAGCAATTTCACTCAAATCCAGTTTGAGCTTTATCCTAAGATTGGTGCCCTTTCTTGTGCGGCGACCGCCACGGCCACCACCTCCACCAAAGAAACTATCAAAAGGGCTACCACCCCCACCGAAAATATCACCAAACTGGGAGAAGATATCATCCATATTCATACTTCCTCCGCCAAAACCTCCTCCAGCGCCACCAACTCCCTGATGCCCAAACTGATCATAACGTTGGCGCTTTTCATCGTTGCTAAGGATTTCATAAGCCTCAGCGGCTTCCTTAAATTTCTCCTCAGCCTCTTTGTCGTCAGGATTTTTATCCGGATGAAATTTGATCGCTATTTTTCGGTAAGCTTTCTTCAGCTCCTCCTTACTAGCAGATTTATCTACTCCTAATATTTCGTAATAGTCTCTTTTTGCCATCTTATTGCTTTGCTCCTACAACCACCTTTGCAAATCGAACCACAGATTCTCCTAACTTATAACCTGGTTCAACCACATCAACAATTTTTCCTTCTAATTCCTTATCTGCTGGGATCTGCGTAATAGCCTCATGCACTTCATCATCAAAATCATCTCCTTTGCTGATATCCATCTTCTTCAGTCCCCTATTGTCCAGTGACTTATTGAGCTTGTTTTGAATCAAGATCATTCCTTCCTTAAGGGCTGTAGCATCTTCGCTAGTCTCAGAAGCTGCAACTGCTCTTTCAAAATCGTCTAAAACCGGAATAATATCTGCCATAAGATCTTTGTTGGCAGTGCTGATAAGATCTAACTTTTCTTTTGAGGTCCTTCTTCTAAAGTTTTCAAATTCAGAGTACAAGCGTAGGTACTTATCTTTTGCTTCTCCAAGCTGCTCTTCCAAAGTAGGTTCAGAAGATTCTTGTGAAGAATCATCTTCTTTTTCATTGGTCTCCTGATCTGAAACTTGATCTTTTTGCTCCTCTGCTACTTCTTGTTCTTGGTCTATTTTTTCTTTTGTATCCTTCATTCTCTTTTCGTACTTAAAGACGAAAAGCAAAGGACAATTTCTTTGCCAATGACTTTAGGTGTGCCAATATGTCAGCTTAGTTTAATTGCATCCAGATCTTATCCTTAAGCTCTTGAATACCCATACCCGTGACGCTAGAGATGAACAGTGTTTCAATCTCTGGAAGTTCTGCTTTCATTTCTTCCATCAATTCGTCATCTAAAAGATCAGATTTTGAAATGGCAAGTAACCTATCCTTATCCATGAGCTCTGGGTTATGCTTCTGCAGTTCGCCATTTAGAATATCAAATTCTTTTCTGATATCTGTCGCATCTGCAGGAATCATGAATAGCAAGATCGAATTCCTTTCGATATGCCTTAGAAATCTATTACCAAGCCCTTTTCCTTCTGCAGCTCCCTCAATGATTCCGGGAATATCTGCCATCACAAATGACTTGTAATCGCGATAAGGCACGACCCCTAGATTTGGGACTAGAGTAGTAAAAGGATAATCTGCAATTTCTGGTTTTGCTTCAGATACGACTGACAGCAGGGTGGATTTACCTGCATTAGGAAATCCAACAAGACCGACATCAGCTAAGATTTTAAGCTCAAGAATGATCCAAGATTCAGTGCCCTCAACACCTGGCTGAGCATATCGGGGTGTCTGATTTGTTGCGGTCTTATAGTGTACATTCCCTCGGCCTCCTATGCCTCCAGCCACCAACACCTTCTCTTCTCCATCTTCAAGTATTTCGACCATTTTTTCATTGGTCTCAGAATTTTTTGCGATGGTACCTATCGGAACCTCCAGAACAATGTCTTCTCCATCTTTTCCAAAACTCCTACTTCCCTGACCGTTTCCACCATTTTCGGCCATGATATGTTTCCGATACTTCAAATGAAGAAGCGTCCACAACTGACTATTTCCACGTAGGATTATACTTCCGCCCTTTCCTCCATCTCCACCGTCCGGACCACCTTTTGGAACATGCTTCTCTCTTCTAAAATGTACAGAACCAGCTCCGCCATCACCGGATCTGGCGTAGAACTTCACATAATCTATAAAATTGGATTCCATGGGTCTTTAGACCTACAAGGATGCTATGGCAGTTTCTATAGCAGAGTAGATGTCATCTATACTACCCACTCCA
>JABSPG010000257.1 GCA_013214445.1 Ekhidna sp.
GTCATAGACTTCTTTGAGCCACTTGTTAGACTGGACTTTCTTAGCATTCAATAGGGCATCTTGCAACAGATTTTCAGCCTCATCCAGCCGATTTAAAAGAATGGCCAGATCAGCCAGGTTTATGTAATTTCTAGCAATCCCATCTAAGTCTTCAATTTCAAGACTAACCTTCAAAGACCGATTCAGATAGATTTTGGCGCTATCATACTCCTTTGTTTGTGTTTTCAGAATACCATACTCAAAACCATTACGACGGTGGATCAATGTTGCTCTTCCAAGAAAATCGTATGCTGCACTAAAGTCTCTCTTTCTGATAAAAACGGTAGCCACTTTAGTATAAGTGGTCGCTGCTCTATCCTTTGCATTTAGCATCTCGAAAAGCTTCAGCGCTTCAAAGTAGTACTCCAAAGCAAGATCATTATCTAGTCGGTCCGAGTATATTAAACCGATATTCATCAAGCAATTAGCTTCCCCTAAAGTGTCCTTGAGAGATTTGTATAGTGATAAACCATCAAGAAGGTACCCCAATCCTTTATCATAACTACCTCTGGCCCAATGTGCCACACCAATCACCCTGTTTGAAAACGCCAGTCCCAAAGTATCATCTATCACTTCTGACAAAGCTTTCGCTTGCTGACCGTATATAATGGATTGTACTGGGTTAATGATCCAATTTTCAAAACCAAGCTCATTTAACAGCTCCACCTTTCTCACATCTTCATAAGCATGATTGAACAGCTCATACTTTAGACTGTCAAGTCGATCACTCGCTACGCAAAAAATGGAGCTAAACCCAAAGACTATAAATCCCAACAGACGAATCATTCCTTCAAATTTGAGAGGCAAAAACTGAAATACAAAATGGCATGACATGATCTACTCATTTCTACTATCTTCGAAACAAATCAGTTAAAACCATACCCTTATGAGGACTACCACATTTATCGCAGCACTTTTCATTGCCTACTTAACACAGGCTCAGAACCCTTACCATCCCAAAGTTCTTTCAATGAGAGAACGAGCAGAAGTCATTGATACCTGGCTAAAAGAGCGGGTAGAAACAGTGCTTCCTGAAATCATGAGAAGAGCAGAAATAGATATGTGGATCGTAATTGCAAGAGAGTACAATGAAGACCCCATAATCAAAACCTTATTACCAGCCACTTGGCAATCTGCGAGGCGAACCACTATGCTGATCGCGTATGATCCAGGAGATGGGAAACCACTTGAAACATTTGGAATGTCAAGGTATAACACTGGCGACCTGTTCAAAACAATTTGGAATAAGGAGGAACAACCAGATCAGTGGAAGGCACTAGCGGAGATGATCAAGGAGAAAAATCCCAAAAAAATCGGTATCAATAAGTCGGTAAACTTCGCCCTGGCGGATGGTCTTGCATCAACACACTACGATCAGCTAATGGAAGTATTGCCAAAAAATCTCCAGTCAAGAGTGGTAAATGCTGAAGATGTTGCTATTGGTTGGCTAGAAGCCAGAACCGATAGCGAGATGGTAGTATATCAAAATATTGTTAGACTAGCTCATCAAATCATTGCAGAAGGCTTCTCAGAGAAGGTGATCCAACCAGGAATCAGTAGCACCAATGACGTTGTATGGTGGTACAGAGATCGAATAAGAGAGCTTGGCTTCACCGCCTGGTTCCACCCTACTGTATCCATTCAACGAAAAGATCCAGAATCAAATGAGCACAAAAGGTCATTTTCAGAGCGACCAGCACAAGAAATCATTCAACCTGGAGACCTACTGCACGTTGATTTTGGAATCACATACCTTAGGTTAAATACAGACACTCAGCAGCATGCGTATGTACTCAAACCATATGAGGAAGATGTACCTTCCTTTTTGAAGGAAGCATTTAAAAAAGGAAACAGAGTACAAGATATTTTGACGTCTAATTTCAAAACTGGAAGATCTGGAAATGAAATCTTGAAAGCTACGCTAGATCAATGCAAGGGAGAAAATTTAAAAGGTGTGATCTACACACATCCCATAGGTTTCCATGGGCATGGAGCAGGTCCTACTATTGGATTATGGGATCAACAAGATGGAGTCCTTGGAAAAGGGGATTATCCACTCTATGCTAATACCGCATACTCAATTGAGCTAAACACCGGCGTTTATCTCGAGGAGTGGGAAAAAGAAATTCGCATCATGCTAGAAGAAGATGCTTACTTTGATGGTGAACAAGTAAGATACATTGATGGAAGGCAGATGGAAATCATGACAGTCCCTCGAAAACTTCATCCAAATTCTAGGAATTAAGCGCAATGAAACCGATCATTTGCCTTGTCGTCTGCCTGCTTTCATCTGGAATTAAAGCTCAGACGAATCCATTAGCTGCATTTGACAACTTAGTAAACAGCACGTGGATATCAGAAGGAAAGCAATTAGGAGGTCATGAAGGAAAAACCGAAAAGCAATTTTCATTGGGGTTGGACGGAAAGTTAATCAAGGTAATTACTTACACAACCGATCCTCAGACCCTCGCCTTTGGATTACGAAATGAAGGAGTACGCTTTTTCAACAAAGAAAAAAGCGAGATTGAGTTTTACGAGTTTGACAAGCTAGGTGGCGTAACAAAAGGCTCGGTGAAAATTGAAGGAAAAAGCATTCACTATGAATACGAATACGGGGAGTATCTGCTAAGGGATAGTTGGATCTACATTTCAAAGGATGAATACACATTCAGGGTTTGTTCTATAAAGGACGGTGAATGTGATCAGATCTATCATGAAGCCGTTTTTGTTAGAAGGGATTAGGTGACACCCTCATCCCTTCTAGTTTAACTGATCTTACATAGCAGTCAAAATCACTCCCATCAAGGTTAGAAGAACGACGAAATAGAAAGCATTTATAAACCAAAGTCTTAAAGTTGCTCTGGAAAATAGTGCATTTACTCCCATCGCTGCAGCTATGAAAAATAAGCCTATGTGGAAGCCATAGGCAGCCCCTTGCCCAATGGAAGGATCTGAATCACCATGTCCCAAGAAAAGCGCAAACTGGAGCGCAATGATGAATTCTAAGACAAAGGCAAGACCATAAATTTTAGCCATGTTTGCCTCTTTTAGAGAATCCTCCGTAAAGCCCATCTCAGACATCCAAGCTTTCCCGAAAATAGGTCCGTACCAGAGTCCTCCTACAACGAAAGCAGAAACGGTAGCAACTAGTACCGCCAACCAATTAATAGATGAAAAATCCATAGTTTAAGTAGTTTGATTAGAATGGTTAAATATAACTAGCAATAAAACAGCATCCAGTGGTTTACCCTTATTCTACAAAATGCTGTCTTTGGAAACTCAAGAGACAATTCTAGGAGAAGTAAAAAAGAACAGCTACATCATCTGTTTTTAACAATTCAGCAGTTAACATTGCGCTAACACTATGGTAATGTACTTACCTTTAACGATTGAAAGTAGAAGTCACCAGTAGAGTCCCCGTGAAAAAGCGTTTCTTCAGAGCCAGTAACCTAATTCTTACGATTGAGGTCCTTGTATTCTTAGCTTTTTTGGGATTCATCATCTTGAACAATATTTTTCATTTTGTAGGCTGATTCAAGCCTTGCCAAAAACTAAATCTTGCCTAAATCAAATAGATTTGCCGAATGGCAGAAGCGCAGGTAGATTATCTTGATCAGTTAAATCCCCCCCAGAGAGAAGGTGTTGTAAATGTAGAAGGCCCATGCATGATTATTGCCGGAGCTGGATCCGGTAAAACACGTGTTTTGACTTACCGGATTGCTCATCTAATGCGAGCTCACAATGTAGATGCTTTCAACATCATGGCGCTCACTTTTACAAACAAAGCTGCCAGAGAAATGCAGAATCGGATTGAGCAAATGGTCGGTAATGAGGCAAAAAACCTCTATATGGGGACCTTTCACTCCGTTTTTGCAAGAATCCTAAGATCAGAAGCTGGAAAAATTGGTTACCCCAGCAACTTCACCATTTACGACACGGATGATTCAAAGACACTGATTAAACTAATCGTAAAGGAGTTTAATCTTGATGATAAAGTATACAAACCCAACATAGTATACAATCGAATCTCTGGAGCCAAGAATCGCCTGGTCTCATGGAGAGAGTATATGAATAATCCGATCTATCTGGAGGATGACACCCAAAATATGCGTCCTGAGATGGGTAGAATCTACAGAGCATATTCAGAACGCTGTTTTGCTGCGGATGCAATGGACTTTGACGATCTTCTATTCAACACCAACATACTTTTCCAGGAGCATCCTGATGTGCTAAACAAGTATCAACAGCGGTTTCACTACATCATGATTGATGAGTTTCAGGACACCAATATATCTCAGTACCTCATTGCGAAGAGACTCGCCGCGGTAAGACAGAATATATGTGTGGTTGGAGACGATGCGCAAAGTATCTATGCGTTTAGAGGTGCTGATATCCAGAACATTCTAAATTTCGAAAGAGACTATCCAGATCTAAAAACGATCCGATTAGAGCAGAATTACCGATCCACAAAGACCATTGTGAATGCGGCTAACACCGTAATTGGAAAAAATACTGCGCAGCTAAAAAAGAACGTATGGACAGATAACACAGATGGTGACCTCATAGAGCTGATCAAGGCGACTTCAGATAATGAAGAAGGAAAACTGGTAGCATCTGCAATCTTTGAAACAAAGATGCAAAACCACTGTTCTGACAAGTCTTTTGCAGTACTCTACAGAACAAACAGTCAATCCAGGGCTATAGAAGAAGCGCTTAGAAGGAATAACATCAAATATCGAATTGTTGGTGGTGTCTCTTTCTACCAGCGAAAAGAAATCAAAGATCTCCTCGCCTACTTCCGATATGTCGTCAATCCCAACGATGAGGCTGCAATGCGTAGGATTATCAATCTTCCTAAACGAGGCATAGGACCTGGCACCATTGATAAGATGGTAGTAGCTGCCAACGAAGAAGGAAAGACACTCTGGGAAATCATGGAAAGAGCGACCTCCTATGTAGGAGGACGAGGTGGCACACAAGTTGAAAATTTCGTGACCTTGATAAAGTCCTTCAGACTTACCGATGAAAAGAAAGATGCTTATGATACTGCTGCTCAAATAGCCAAAACATCCGGCCTCCTGAAAGAACTATATGAGGATAAGACTATAGAGGGTATGAGCCGCTATGAAAACACGCAGGAGTTGCTAAATGCCATCAAGGAATTTACGGACGATTCAGAAAGAGAAGATAAGAGCCTAGGTGCCTTCTTACAAGATGTTGCTTTGCTTACCGACGAAGATCGAAATAAGAAGAATGACGATGCAGTTACTCTAATGACCATACATATGGCAAAAGGATTGGAGTTTCCATATGTATTCATCGTTGGCTTGGAAGAAGAGCTATTCCCCTCGCAAATGATGCTGAGCAGCAGGGCTGATTTGGAAGAAGAAAGAAGGCTTTTTTATGTGGCGATCACGCGAGCTGAGACAAAGCTCTTCATGAGCTATGCATTGAATAGGTATCGCTATGGTCGATTGAAGAACTGTGAGCCTAGCCGATTTTTAGAAGATGTGGATCCAAGATTCATCAAAGTAAATCGCAAGTTCTCTTCCAAAGATCCAGTTTCTCCTGGAGTCAATTATGTCACCAAGAACTTTGTTTCGAACATTCGAAAGGAAAATTCCACCAAACGATTTGCTGCCAAGGTCAATCATCAACCTAGCGCAGATTTTGAACCAAGTGACACTTCAAACCTGCAAGAAGGGATGAAAGTAGAACATCCAAAATTTGGGTTTGGTAGCGTCATAAACATAGATGAGCAGGGATCTAACAAAAAAGCTAAGGTGAATTTTGAAAAAGCTGGAGAAAAGACGCTCCTGCTTTCATTCGCTAAGCTGCGAATACTTGACTAATGGGCATCCAAAAAGCAGCTTGT
Organism: Ekhidna sp.; assembly: GCA_013214445.1. Classification (GTDB taxonomy): domain Bacteria; phylum Bacteroidota; class Bacteroidia; order Cytophagales; family Cyclobacteriaceae; genus Ekhidna. Next base: position 5,915 of record JABSPG010000257.1, read on the forward strand.
GATGTCGAAAGAACCCGTCATATTACCAGAAAAGTACTACCTCGACTACTTCAATTATCTCCTTTCTTTCGTTGAAAGGCAATATGCTCATATCCTAGATCATCCGGAACATGTTTTTTATCAAGAATTTAGAAACCTTAGTGAACAGGCCCAGTGCTTGTACCTTCGTTTCTCAAATAGAAGAGGTGACTTCTTCAGAATCAATAAAGTATCCTACTCAGAGATTCCAGACCTACAAGACGCAAAAGAAGAGCTACTGCACCATGGATTTAATAAAATTAATGAGAG
>JABSPG010000258.1 GCA_013214445.1 Ekhidna sp.
CCCGGAATTCCTACGTTACCTGTATTTACTGCTAACTTATCATTACTTGTGGTGCGTAGTAAGACTAGGGTATTCTAGAACAAGCTTTCATCTCATTAGCGTAATTTAAAATATTGTGCTATAAATAAAAATTGAGAGGAATTTTATATTTCTTGCTCAAATAGGCTAGTCCTCTTTTGTAGATTACTCTGGTGCATCTCACTTCAAATTCTGGTTGAACTATATCATAGTATGCTAATGCGTTTCGTAGACAATTGACATCAAAATTTGCATTGTGAGCTACGATTACCTGATCTTCAATCAGATGTCTCACCTTAAACCAGATCTTATCAAATAGAGGTGCATTTTTTGTGTCATTGGGTTGGATGCCGTGTACTTCAATATTCTTGTAGAAGTATTCATTCCTAGGTGGTTGGATGAGCTCGTTTACTTGTGTCACAATACTACCCTTCTCATATCGCACAATTCCAATTTGACACACGCTTGCGGGATTCCAGGTGGCTGTCTCAAAGTCCAAAGCTGAAAAGGATTCTAGGATCATTATCGTGAAGCTAATGCAGATGATCGTCAACCATTACTAAACTTTCATATTTAGTCGATGTTAGTTACTAATAATCAAAGTAATGAGAGTTAAAAAAGTCACTCCAAAACCAGGTCAGGAATCAGTTTGGGATTATCCAAGGCCACCAAAAGTGGAGCCGGTAAAAAAGCACATTAAAATCTTATTTGATGGGCAAGTAGTTTTTTCAGGGAATCGAAGTTTTCGAGTACTTGAAACTAGTCATCCTCCTACATATTATTTGCCGTTGATTGATTTCAATGACAAGATTATCCAAGTTAGCGATGGTAAGTCTTCATTTTGTGAATTCAAGGGAATGGCTCATTACTATAGTTTTAGGACCGAAGGCAGAGTTGCGGAAAATGCTGGTTGGGGATATGCCAAACCTTCTAAGGGGTTTGAAGTCTTGGTGGGTCATGTCTGCGTTTATGCAAGTCTAATGGATCAATGTCTTGTTAATGATGAACTGGTTACCCCTCAACCCGGCGGTTTCTATGGTGGATGGATCACAAATGATATAGTTGGTCCGTTTAAAGGTAGCCCAGGTACATGGGGGTGGTGAAGTGCTCAATTGAAATTCTGAATGAGCTGATAGTAGAATGGAATACCAATGATTACATTGATTGGAAAGGTAATACCCAATGCCATTGGTAGGTAGAGACTAGGATTTGCTTCGGGCACTGCGTTTTTCATTGCTGCAGGTACGGCAATGTATGAGGCACTAGCTCCGAGGATCGCGAACAAGAGTTGATTTCCAGGCGATTCGGTTATTTGCATACTGAGGAATAGCGCTACTAGACCGTTAAAAAAAGGCATCAAGGTAGAAAAAAGAAATGGGTATACCCCTCTCTTTGTCATCACAGATAGCTGCTGACCACTGGTAATCCCCATATCTAGTAAGAAGACGGCAAGAAACCCCTTAAAAATATCAGTGGTAAATGGAGCGATACCTTCTGCTTGCTTATCACTTGCAAGAAATCCAATTATCAAGCTTCCCATAATAAGAATAACGCTACCATTAGTTACGGAGTGATAAATTACCTTTTTGAAGGATGATTTATTCTTCTGTGATTTGTTGTACAAGTTTATTAAGAGTACCCCCACAACAATAGCTGGCGCTTCCATCACGGCCATTACAGCGATCATATGACCGCCAAAGGGGACTTGTTGAAACTCTAAAAAAGAAATTGCAGTAACAAATGTTACCGCACTAACAGAACCATATGCCGCAGCAATGGCTCCAGCATTTGGAATGTTGAATTTTTTCTTAAGTATGTAGAATGCCAAAACTGGGACTGCTGTAGCGAGCAGAAATCCAATGACAATGCTCCAGACTAACTCTGAGGTTATAACACTGTGAGACAATTCTTGCCCCCCTTTGAAACCAATGGAAAATAATAGATAGATCGAGATAAATTTAGACGAACTGTCAGGAATTTTTAAATCACTTTTAAGCTGGACAGCAATGATTCCAAGTAGGAAGAATAGAAGAGCCGGGTTGGTGATGTTTTCTGCTAGACCGCTAAAACTCATATCTCTATTAAGTTGGTATTTTAAAATTTGATCGCAAATATCAAGCAATGGAACATAAATCATAATTTATTGTTATTATGATATTCATTAGTATAGATTATGCATTATACCATTCATCAACTCAAAGTTTTTCAAAGTATTTGTCGAAATAAGAGTATTACAAAAGCCTCTGAGGAGCTCTATTTGACACAACCAGCTGTTTCGATACAGCTTAAGAAGCTACAAGAACAATTCGAGATTCCGCTGACAGAGGTGGTTGGAAGACAACTGTATATCACGGATTTTGGTGAAAAAATTAGAGAGGTAAGTGAGCGAATCCTTTCAGAAGCCGAGGCATTAAAGACTACCGTAGATCAGTATAAAGGACTTTTGTCTGGTAAAATCAGTATTTCTGTTGTTTCTACTGGTAAGTATGTAATTCCATACTTCTTGAAGCAGTTTGCAGATGCTCACCCACAGGTAGACTTGAGAATAGATGTGACAAACAAAAACTCAGTTGTCCAGAGCCTTTCGAAGAATGAGACAGACTTTTCGTTGGTGTCTGTTGTTCCGGAGAACCTAGCAGTGGAAGGTTTGGAATTAATGGATAATGAACTCTACCTAATTTCAGATGCTGATAGAAAAGTCAAAAAGAAAATCTTGCAACCAAAGGATCTATCTGAGTTTCCGATGATTTTACGAGAAAGTGGATCTGCTACCCGCATGCTGATGGAACGTTTCTTAGATAAAAAGGAAATCAAACCTAAAAAGACCATGGAGTTGATGAGTAACGAAGCAGTAAAGCAAGCTGTCAGCGCAGGCTTAGGAATCTCAATTATGCCACTTATTGGACTAAGAAATGAACTCAAGGTTGGGAGTCTAAAGGTACTGGAGGTAAAGGGATTGCCTATAGTTACAAAATGGAACTTGATCTACCCGAAAGGGAAGAGATTGAGTCCAGCCGCAGAAGAATTACTATTATTTATAACCACCCATAAGGAAGAAATTGTGCAGGAGCACTTCAGCTGGGCTAAGTATGAAAGAAAGGGGGTAGTATAGAAGGAGTCCTCTTTCTTGGCGACAGTTAAGCATCATTACCTAACTTACGGGATTAGAAAAATCGTACGAACCAGTAGTGACCTGATTTGTTGATGAATCGTAAGTGCCTTTTAGTATTTCTTGTGAGTTATTTCTGCGGGTTCTCAAGCTTGGCAGATGGTGACAGCTGGTTCAAGATTCTTGAAGAAAAGAACGGTGTTGTTCAGTTTTACTGGTATCCTAGTAGTGGAGATATTGAAAGCTCATTGGATATCATAGACGGCATTGAGCATGATCTGGCTAAGGCATTCATAGAGTACCTAAATTCTAAGTACGAAGTACAAATTGACATTGAATGGGTAGTCACAAAAAACTTTCAGCAGCTCTTAGATACAATCAAGGTAGCAAAGGATGGCTCATTTGGTACATCTTCCATTTCCATCACTTCGCAAAGAAGTCAATACCTAAATTTCACAGCTCCTTTTCTAGCCGACATTGCAGTTCTTATTTCTAATAATTACTTGCCAGTTGCCCTTACAGAAACAGAACTGAAGCGGATTCTCAGGGACAATACTGCGATTTCAATTCCAAACACAACACTGGAGGACGCCCTTGAGGATATTAAAAATAGGTTGGATATAGATTTTGAGACGGAGTATGTAACAAATAGTGGCGAAATAATCGAAGCTGTTACAAGAAGGAAACGAAGTTTTGGATACGTGAATATTGCTAATTTCCTCGATGTTATTGATGAGAAGATTGATATTAGGCGACAATTTTTTTTCCCAGTCAAATTAGAAGGATTAGCCATGGTGTATCCAAAGGGCAGTGATTGGGTTACCCCGGTAAACGACTATTTTAAGAGTCAGCAATATGGATTTGACAGATACAAAATCATTAATAAATACCTAGGATCGGAGGCATCTGAATTAATTGCAAGAATATCGAAATCAGCAGAGATTGGGCCCTTAGAAGAAATAGTAATTTCCAATAGAGAAAAGGAAGCTCAGTTTGAGAGATTGTTGGAATCTGCTGCTCAAAATAGGGAGTCAGAACGAATTGAAATCATTCTAACAGCATTGATTGTGGCAGCAATTGCATTTTCAGCCTTACTATTTTTGCTATATAGATCTAAAGCAAATTCGAATAAGAGATTAGTAGCGCAACAAAAGCTCGTTGAAGATGCAAATAAAAAACTGGTGGCACTTAATGATGATAAGAACAATCTAATCAAGGTCCTGGCACATGATCTCAGGTCACCATTGTCTAACATTCTCAATGGTTCTCAGATTATTGAAGGAACTGAGGAACTTAGCGATCAAAGTAGGAAACTTCTGGGTTTTATCCTTCAATCTTCGGAGAAAATGAGTTCTTTGATTGATAAGATTTTGGATGTAGATGCATTAGAAACAGGTAGGCATAATCTACATATAGAAGAGTTTAATGCATTGTCTCATTTAGAAGAGGTAGTTCATTCAAATTTGCCAAAAGCAGAAGAGAAATCCATTGATCTTGTTTTTGAGACAGGTAAAAGGCTGACAATTCGAGCAGACAAAATCTATACGACTCAAGTAATTGATAACCTGCTATCAAACGCCATCAAATACTCAGAGCCAAACTCGAAAGTGTCGATTAAGGTCAAAAGAAACAAAGTCAATGATATGGTGTCGATTTCTGTATCAGATCAGGGGCCAGGGTTAACAGCCGACGATGAGAAAAAACTATTTAGGAAGTACCAACAACTAAGTGCTAAACCAACTCAAGGTGAAAGATCTATTGGTCTTGGTCTCTCTATTGTGAAGCTCTACACTGAACGAATGGGAGGAAAGATTGACTACAAAACGAAAGTTGGAGTGGGCACTACATTTTTTGTTAGTTTGCCGTCAGCTTAGATCAATCTTCCTCAATCAACTCTAGGATGTCCATTATCTGGCCAAAGTCCTTGAAACCGGGCCTGTCCTCTTCAGTAGCTTCAAGCTCTAATCCCGGAAATTTTCCCAAGCTAGCATCGGCAATTAGTCCATAGCCTTTGAGCAACTTCAGGTTTCCATTATAGTATCCAATTTTTGCATCTATTTCATCAAATAGTGATTCATCTGACGATTTGATTACCACAATTTTTGCTAACTCATCTAGGTAACTGAGCTTAGATTTTAATTCGGCTAACTCTTCGGGTGAGTCAATATTAAGTTTGAAAATAATATGTTTACCAAGTAAACACACAGATTCAACCAAATCCAAATTGTTGAGCTCTACATAGTCAAGGTTGTATAGCTTAACGGACGACTTGATCTGTTCCAGTGTGGCATTGTGAAATTCTCCTGCATATTTAATGCCAGCTACCCAATCAGTGATTTCTTCGAAATCACCTTCGCTGACAAAGGAATCTGTAGATGGATCAACATTAAATCCAATTACATCCACCATCATTCCTGCACAGTAACGAGCGTCAGAAAGATTGTTTACGTTACTAATTTTCACAAAAGTCTTTAATGCCATATCATGTAGAAAATTTGTCCTGCAAATAAACGTAACACAAAGAAACTAATTGAATTACTTTACGGTTTTGCGTAAAAAACATCGAAAAATGGCAGTTGAATTACGAACAGATAGTGATTTTGAAGAGACGTTAAATAACAATGAAAAGGTTGTCGTGAAGTACTTTGCCGACTGGTGTGGTAGTTGTCGCCTTTTTGCTCCTAAGTTTAGAAGGTTGTCGGATGACAGTAGGTTTGATGGGGTAGCATTTGTAGATATCAATGCAGAAAACAGCCCGGAGGCAAGGAAGTTAGCAGGAGTTACAAATTTGCCATTTTTTGCCATATTTAAGAACGGAGAATTGGTAAATGGGCTTCCAACTAGCAAAGAAGAATCGGTGGTCGGATTACTTGATGAATTGTCGTTATGAAAATACCAGTAATTAAACAATTGGTAGAGACCTACACCAAGGTTGACTTGGAAAAAGCAGAAGCAGCAATAGCTGAGGAGCAGAGACCTGAAATTGAAATTCCAGGTGATGATGAGGGCGAGCAATTAACACATGCCTATGCAGCTGTGCAGATCCTTTCCGAAATGGAAAGCCAAAAAGTAGA
>JABSPG010000259.1 GCA_013214445.1 Ekhidna sp.
GACCACAACACATGCTCATGAGAGTATCTGTTGGTATTCACGGTCAAGACTTGGATTCAGCTATTCAGACATACAATCTAATGTCGGAAAAGTGGTTTACACATGCTACCCCTACCCTCTTCAACGCAGGAACTCCCAAGCCACAACTTTCTTCTTGCTTCCTTCTTTCAATGCAGGACGACAGTATAGATGGAATTTATGATACGTTAAAGCAGTGTGCTAAAATTTCTCAATCAGCAGGTGGAATCGGACTAAGTATTCATAACGTACGATCTACAGGAGCATATATCAAAGGCACTAATGGAACATCTAATGGCATTGTTCCAATGCTTAGGAACTTTGACATGACTGCACGGTACGTAGACCAAGGAGGTGGAAAACGTAAAGGAAGCTTTGCTATCTACCTTGAACCATGGCATGCAGACATCTTTGACTTCCTTGACTTAAGAAAGAATCATGGTAAGGAAGAAATGCGAGCAAGAGACTTGTTTTATGCATTGTGGATTCCAGATTTATTTATGGAGCGTGTGGAAAGTAATGGTGACTGGACAATCATGTCTCCAGATGAGTGCCCAGGTCTTTACGAAGCATACGGCGATGAATTTAAAGCTCTTTACGAAAAATACGAACGAGAAGGAAGAGGAAGAAAAACAATCAAAGCGCAAGACCTTTGGTTTGAAATACTCGAAGCTCAAATTGAAACTGGTACTCCTTACATGCTATATAAGGATGCAGCCAACAAAAAGTCTAATCAGAAAAATCTAGGTACAATTCGATCTAGTAACTTATGTACTGAGATAATGGAGTATACCTCTAAAGACGAAGTTGCAGTCTGTAATCTTGCTTCGATCGCTCTTTCACAATTTGTAATTGACAGTAAATTCGATCATCAAAAGCTATATGAAATAACTAAAGTAGTCACACGAAACCTTAACAAGGTAATAGATGTAAACTACTACCCTGTACCAGAAGCAAGAAACTCTAACCTTAAACACAGACCTATCGGAATTGGAGTTCAAGGTTTAGCTGATACGTTCCTGTTGCTTAAATTGGCTTTTGAATCTGACGAAGCTAAAAAACTCAACCAAGAGATTTTTGAGACAATCTATTTCGCTGCGATGGAAACATCTATGGAAATAGCTCAGGTAGAAGGGCCATACGAGACATTCAAAGGTTCTCCTGTATCTAAAGGTGTCTTCCAATTTGATATGTGGGGAGTAACGCCACATTCAGGAAGATGGGACTGGACAGAACTAAAGCAAAAAGTGAAAAAGAATGGTGTAAGAAATTCACTTCTTTTAGCACCAATGCCTACTGCGTCCACCTCCCAGATACTTGGCAATAATGAGTGCTTTGAACCTTATACCTCTAACCTCTATCTAAGAAGAGTTCTATCAGGTGAATTCATTGTAGTGAATAAACACTTGATGAAAGAGCTAATTGCTCTAGGTCTCTGGGATGAGCGAATGATGAATCGTATCAAGGCAGAAAATGGATCAATTCAAAATATTGCAGAAATTCCAGCAGATATTAAAGAAAGATACAAGACTGTTTGGGAAATTTCGCAGAAAGCCATCATTGATATGTCTGCAGATAGAGGTGCTTACATTTGCCAAAGTCAGAGCCTTAACATCCACCTACAGGATGCTAACTTCGGCAAAATGACTTCTATGCATTTCTACGCATGGAAGAAAGGATTAAAAACAGGGATGTACTACTTGAGAACCAAAGCAGCAACAGATGCTATCAAGTTTACAGTTTCTAAAGAACAGCAAGTTCAACCAGAATCGAAGCACCAAGTAGCGGCAGCTACCGCTGTTTCCACTCAAGCTCAGATTGATCAACAGGCAGCTATGCAATGCTCGCTAGATGATCCTGAAGGATGTGAAATGTGCGGATCTTAATTTTGATTAATTTCAAGGAAGCCCAGATAAAGTGATTTGTCTGGGCTTTTTTGTGAGTTAAATCACTTATAAAGTTCTAAAGATAAATGCAAGCAATGGCACATCAGATCAATTTTAGAAATGCTTTTTCTTTTAAAGAATAAACTCCTATCTTTGCCGTCCTAAAATTTTAGAATAGAGAAAAGCGTTATGGCAAACCATAAATCAGCATTAAAAAGAATAAGAAGCAACGAAGCTAAAAGACTGAGAAATAGATATCAGCACAAAACAGCTCGTACATTCATAAAAAGACTTAGAGAAACTACAGATAAGCAAGCTGGAGAAGAGCTGTTAACACAAGTAATCTCCATGGTTGATAAGCTAGCGAAGAAAAATATCATCCACCAAAACAAAGCGGGTCACTTGAAATCTAAATTGACCAAGCATGTAGCTGGTCTATAAGAAATCAAAAACATTTTTTTACCCTGTGTGAGCAATTGCACAGGGTTTTTTTATTTTAGATTCTAAATGGAAGGTAACCGATTGACAATCAAAAGCTGGGCAGAAGCTGATCGGCCTAGAGAAAAACTTATTCTGAAAGGTAGGTCTTCGTTATCAGAAGCAGAATTGATTGCAATCCTAATAGGATCAGGAAATACCAAACAAACCGCAGTAGAGTTGGCTCAGCACGTTCTTAATAATTGCGACAATAATCTGACAAAACTTGCTAAGCTCTCAATCAAGGATTTACAACAATTTAAAGGTATCGGGGAAGCCAAAGCCATCACTATTGCAGCCGCTTTGGAAATTGGACGTAGAAGGAAAGAGACAGAACCCATAAAACAACCAAAAATTTCTTCATCTCGCGATTCTTTCGAATTATTACAAAGTGATATGATGGATTTGGAACATGAAGAGTTCTGGCTTATCCTACTCAAGAGAAATAATGAGGTAATTAGAAAAGAAAAAATTAGTGCCGGTGGAGTATCTGGAACGGTAGTAGACCCTAAACTAATTTTTAAACGAGCATTAGAAGTCACCGCCAGCGGCCTAATATTAGCCCATAATCATCCATCTGGGAATCTAAAGCCCAGCACACAGGATATCGTTCTAACAAAAAAGATAAAGAGCGCCGGCGACACACTTGACATTTCTGTTTTTGATCATCTTATTGTTTCAGATACTGCTTATTTCAGCTTCGCTGATGAAGGCCTACTTTAATAGAAATGCCACCTACCTTTGAGATATGAAAAAAATAGGCATTGCTGCAGTATTACTTATTGCCATCATCTTCTTCCTTAGTGGTACGGGCAACTCAGACGACCAGTACTTTGAAGAGATTGAAGAGTATTGGAACGACCGAAATGATTTTTACAAAACCTCCCAAGCAAGTCCTTTTGTAGAAAAAGGAGTTGTTTACAAAAAGGCATCTCGCTTTGAGACAGATGTAGAATACAAAGTCAGAGGTGAGCTCGAACGCTTCTCTTCTAGAGAAACCATCACTCTGGGAAATAGCGATGGTACATCAACCACCTATTTAAAATTTGCAACGGTAAAGTTTAAGATCAATGGTGCTCAACAGTCATTACTTATCCTTAAAGCATTAGGATTTGGCACTCAGTACTTACTAGCATTCGGTGATGATACGAGTGGTGAGGATACTTATGGAGGGGGACGTTACCTTGATGTAGAAATTGGGAAGTCCGATTTGATCGATTTAGACTTTAACAAATCATATAACCCCTACTGTGCCTACTTTGCTGACCTCAAATGTCCACTACCTCCCAGGGAAAACCTTTTAGACGTTGCAGTTCGTGCAGGAGAAAAGAATTATACACACTAGGATGATAAACTACTGACGCAGCTCATAGATTACTTTATTTTTGCCAGCTATATCCATACGACAAGTACAATATGAAAATTTCATACAATTGGCTCAAAGAGTTCATTGAATTTAAGGAAGATCCGGAGACTCTTGGAGATATTCTAACTCAGACTGGGTTGGAGGTAGAAGGAATTGAACGAGTGGAAAAAATTCCTGGAGGTCTAGCAGGTATTGTCGTTGGTGAAGTGATTTCATGCGAACAGCATCCTAATGCAGATAAACTTAAGGTCACGAAGGTTGATATTGGAGCTGAAGAACTATCAGACATTGTCTGTGGGGCACCAAATGTTGCTAAGGGACAAAAAGTTCTTGTTGCCACAGTAAACTCCACTGTATATCCAACAAATGGTGAGCCATTCAAAATCAAAAAAGCAAAAATCAGAGGGGAAATCTCCTTGGGTATGATTTGTGCCGAAGATGAATTAGGTCTTGGCACCAGTCATGATGGCATCATGGTTTTAGACACAAGTAAACCAAATGGAACTCCTGCCATAGAGCTGTTCGAAACGGGTGAAGATCACATTTTTGAAATCGGGTTAACTCCAAACAGAGGTGATGCCACCTCCCACCTTGGGACAGCCCGTGACCTAAAAGCATATTTCCGAAAAGAGCTAACTACTCCACAGATTGCCGATTTTGCAATCATACCTGAAAGACCTATTACCGTCGAGGTTGAAGACTATCAGAGATGCCCTCGTTTCTCAGGAGTAACTATTCGTGGTGTAAAAGTTCAACCATCACCAGATTGGCTACAGTGGAAATTGCGTTCAATAGGTCTAGAGCCGATCAATAATATTGTAGATATTACCAATTATGTTTTGCACAGCATTGGTCAGCCAATGCATGCGTATGATGCATCCCTTATCAAAGGGGATCATATCATTGTAAAAACGCTTCAAGAAGGTACTCCTTTCACAACACTAGATGAAAAAGAACGAAAGTTGAGTGAAAACGATCTGATGGTCTGCAATGGAGAAAGTCAGCCAATGTGCATGGCTGGTGTATTTGGTGGACTATCATCTGGTGTAACTGAAAACACCACTGATATCTTTCTGGAAAGTGCCTATTGGAACGCTGATGGTATTCGATCAACAGCACAAAGGCATACATTGTCCACAGATGCTTCTTTTAGATATGAGAGAGGAGCGGATCCGGAGATGACCATCCCTGCAATACATCTCGCTACATCACTAATCCTCGAGTACGCAGGAGGTTCCGTTTCGTCAGAAATCATTGACTTATATCCTGAACCTATCCTAGAAAAAAGGATAACAACGCTTTTCAGTCACTTTCATCGACTCATCGGGAAATCACTTGAACATCAGCTTATCACTGAGATTTTAAATTGGCTAGACATAAAAACAGAAAGTGTCACCGAAAAGGGTTTCACGGCAGTAGTCCCTGCCTACAGGAGTGATGTTACTAGACCAGCTGATTTGGTGGAGGAAGTGCTTCGAATCTATGGATTTAATGAAATAGAACTTGACGAACACTTTTCAGCAGATTACCTAGCTGAGTTTAATGTAAATGAGCCTTACAAGGTTCAGGAAGACTTGACTCGATTTCTCTCAGGAAAAGGACTTTCAGAAATCTTGACAAATTCACTCACAAACCCCAACTACTATAAAAAATACCCGATTGGTGGAGAGCCTGTGGAGATGCTAAATCCATCGAGTGAAGAGCTTACAATACTGAAGACTTCTCCTGCCTACACAGCACTTGAGTCGATTTCGCATAATATCAATAGGAGAAACCCAAACCTAAGTTTCTTCGAGTTTGGTCGCTCCTACGAGAAAGAAGAGCATGAGTATCGAGAAACCGAATGGTTATCTCTATATATCACTGGGAATACGTCGGAAGCTAACTGGCTAGATGAACCTCGAAAAAACTCTTTCCACGATTTAAGTTCAATGGTCATTGGCATGTTGAAATATGTGGGAATTAAGCATATTGACGTTGTTCCCTCCGAAGAATCCGGACTTTACGATTATGGTCTAGCAATAAAAAAAGAGCATAAAACAATTGGAATCATAGGAAAAGTAAAAAGAGAACTGCTCAATATTTATGGTATAAAACAGGAGGTCTTTCAAGCTCAGCTCGAATGGCAAACACTTGTTAGTTTCTACAAAAAGGACATCACCTACGAACCAATACCTAAGTTTCCTGAGGTTAAGAGAGATCTTTCTCTTGTCTTGGACAAAACAACATCTTACGCTGATATTCAGAAACTTGCATTCCGACAGGAGAAGAAACTGTTGAATAGAATCAACCTTTTCAGTGTCTATGAGGGCGATAAGATAGAAAAAGGAAAAAAAGCTTACGCAATTAGTTTTTTTCTTCAGGATAAATTCAAAACTTTAACAGATAAACAGATAGAAAAAAGTATGAGCGGCCTAATGAACCTTTACGAGAAAGAGCTAGGGGCC
>JABSPG010000026.1 GCA_013214445.1 Ekhidna sp.
CCGGTAGTAGTAATCAGCGAGTTGGAATTTCGCCAGATGTACAATTTCCGTCTCTGTATTCTGCAGAGGATTTTGGCGAGGCAAGTCGTGAAAACGCACTTCCTTGGGATGAGATCGCCAGCGCTAGTTTTACCCCCACAAATAATATATCCGAAGAATTACTAGATCATTTGAATGCCATTTATCGTCAAGATTTAAATACAGATGATGATTTACAGAAATTGGTTCGAGATATAGAGAAAGCTTCAGAAAACCGAAACAGGAAATCCGTCTCGCTAAATCTTGAAACGAGAAAATCAGATCAGAATCGAGATAATGAAGAGGATGATCTTGCCACAAGTTTGGATGATAGTGAGGTTAGTGAAGCGCAGAAATTGGAGGAGAAACTAAAAAAAGATCCTTATCTCAAAGAAGGATTAAAATTGTTGGCTGCAATGAAAAAATATCAGGTGGGTTAGGCAACCATTTTCTTAGAAACTCATCTTTAAGTTGTAACAAGATCGAATTATGAGAAACCTAATTTTTACTGTATTCCTATTAGCTGTCTTTTCTACATCCGCTCAGAATATTTTGGCGCAAGCTGAACTTGAAGCTGAAAATGTAGATGAGGTGCGGATTGAAGGAACCTTTGTTGATATCTATGTCAATTCTGGTGATCGAGTTTATTTCAAAGGGATTATTAGGGGTAGTGGAGACGAAGGAGACTATGAATTTGAAACGGACATAGTAGGAAAGACACTTGTAATTCGTGTGGAAAGAGAGTCCAATAGAAACTGGAGAAATTATAAGATCAATGAATCTAGGATTGACTTGACCATAATGGACGGAATAAAGATTGATGTCGACAATTCATCAGGAGATGTCAAGGTAGCGAACCTGAGAGCTTCAGAATCTAGAATCGAAGCATCTAGCGGCGATATTACACTAAGGAGTATTGTTGGTAATCTAGATGTAGAAACCTCTAGTGGGGATATTGATATTGATGGCCTTACTGGTGATTCCGAAATAGAATCAACGAGTGGCGATCAGGAAATATTCAATACCAAAGGAAATATTGAAACAAGAGCGAGTTCTGGCGACATTACAATAGCTGATTTTGACGGAAAGTTAGAAGTTCAGGCTACCTCTGGCGATGTAGAGATTCGAAATGGGGTCGGAGCGATGAAAGTGAGAACCTCTTCAGGGGAGATTGATGGTACAGGGATTGAGCTTACTAATAATTCCTATTTTGATGCTACATCGGGTAATATCGAAATAAACTTTAGAAACGATATAAATGATTTGAGTTTTGATCTTACAGCAACATCAGGAGATTTAGATGTTGGAAATAAGTCAGGAGAGAAACGTTTGGTAATTGATCGCGGTGGTATCAAAATAACGGGCACCACTTCAAGTGGGGATCAGGAATACGAGTAAACCTTGTGATAAAGATTTTGATGTAAGGGCTGGCGCTATGCCAGCCTTTTTTATGCTCAAAAATAGATTGGCTAACTAGTGGAATTGTTCTCGGTAAATGTTTTTTGTTTTATATGTCGCAAATGGACATTTTTGTCAGCGTTCAAAAAGAATACAACCTAACTCACCATCAAGATGGAGAAACCCTACATTGATTCAAATACCAGTTTACCAGAAATTACCGTAAAAGCTATTGTACTTGGAGCATTGCTATCAGTGGTGCTTTCTGCTGCAAATGCTTACTTCGGACTATTCGCAGGTTTGACTGTGTCTGCGTCTATTCCTGCTGCAGTGATTTCAATGGCTTTATTAAAGGTTTTTAAGAACTCGAATATTCTTGAGAATAACTTGGTTCAGACTGCTGCGTCAGCTGGAGAGTCGCTTGCTGCAGGCGTTATATTTACGATTCCAGCATTGGTGATAATGGGCTATTGGGAAGAGTTCAACTACTTCGAGACTGTTACAATCGCACTATGTGGAGGTGTTTTGGGAGTCCTTTTTACCATTCCCCTAAGAAATGCACTTATAGTAAAGGAAAAGCTAAAATTTCCTGAGGGTGTAGCAACAGCTGAAGTGCTAAAAACAGGAGAAGAAGGTGGCAAATCTGTAAGGTACTTGGTTTGGGGCTCCTTGATTGGAGGTTTATTTAAACTGGGAGATTCAGCACTGAATCTTTGGGAAGGCACTTGGCAAAAAGCTGCACTATTCAACGAAAAAATCTATGCGTACTTTGGGTTGAATCTTTCTCCAGCGCTTGTAGCTGTAGGGTATATCGTTGGACTCAATATTGCTTTTCTAGTATTCCTTGGAGGAGCTATTAGCTGGTTCATTGCCATACCCGCGTACATAGCCATTAATGGTGGTCAGGAAGGTGTTGATGCGGTAACGCTTGGAGGGAATGTGTGGAATTCCCAAATTAGATATTTAGGAGTTGGAGCAATGGTTGTTGGAGGTCTTTGGGCACTTGTTAGTCTTGCTGGCTCTTTAGGAACAGCGTTTAAAGCAGGTGTAGATGCCTTCAAAAAGGGAGGTACCTCCATGAAGGACCAGATTAGAACTGAGATGGATACTCCAATGTCTTGGGTTCTGATCGGAATTGGTGTCTTGATCGTTCCAATTTTCTTTATATATCAGTCTGCGCTAGGGGATGCGCCAATCACTATTACCATGACGATCATTATGGTGGTAGCGGGATTCCTTTTTTCTGCTGTTGCTGGATATATGGCTGGACTTGTTGGAAGTTCGAACAATCCTATTTCTGGGGTTACTATAGCAACTATTCTGTCCGCATCTCTGCTTTTATTGACGTTGATGGGAACTGACAATGAATTGGCAGGTGCTGCAGGCGCAATTTTGATCGGCGCTGTTGTTTGTTGTGCTGCGGCTATTGCAGGTGACAATATGCAGGATCTGAAGGCGGGGCATATTCTCGGAGCTACTCCATTCAAACAGCAGATCATGCAGATGGTAGGAGTAATAGCAGGTGCCTTAGCTATCCCATTGGTGTTAAATTCTTTGCTCATTGCCTACGGCATGGGTGCCCCAACAGAGGCACAACCAGATTCATTGACAGCACCTCAAGCGACATTGATGCAAAGTGTCGCCCAGGGAATCTTTGGAGGAGGTTTGCCATGGAACATGGTCTATATCGGTGGAGCAATTGGAGTCATTATCATTGTTATTGATGAATACTTAAAGAAGAAAGGATCTGAATTTAGAATGCCTGTCTTGGCTGTTGCAGTAGGTTTATACCTTCCTTTTGAGCTTGATTCTTCAATTTTTGTTGGCGGTGTTCTAGCTCATTTCTTGACCAAGGCTACAAAAGGGAGTGTTGGATCGGAACGAGCAGGAAATGCTGGGTTACTATTGGCGTCTGGTTTGATTACAGGTGAAGCTTTGATGGGAATAGCCATAGCTATAGCGATAGCTGGTTTTGGATTTGAACAGCTAGGAGGGTACGATATGGAATTCGTATATGACAATGTAGGTCTATTAATACTGATTGGAATTCTTCTATATGTCTATAAAACAGTCGTGAAAGTCTCTAAAGAAGAGGAATAGTTCTGTTCAAAAACGGACGAAAATACCGTACACCTGGGTTCACTTTAGCGATTGAATTCAGGTGTATTTTTTTGTAAATCAATGTGTTACATACTCTGGCATGATTTTCCTTAAGAAGTAGAAAAAACTTCACTAGCATGTTTAAAAACTATTTCAAAACAGCAATTCGAAATCTAGCAAGAAACAAAGGATACGCAGTACTCAATATTCTTGGTCTTGCCTTAGGTATTGGCTGTTCGCTTACAATATTTAAGGTGATCAGTTTTGAAAATAGCTTTGATAAGCATCAGCAGAACTACGACAACATTTACAGAATCGTCCGAAATAATATTCGACCCAATGATATTAGCAAGGGAGCAGGAAACCCTCACCCTTTAGGGCCGGCACTAGAGCAGGATTATCCTGACATAGAAGCAGTTGTTAGAACCCACTATGCATATGGTGATCAGGTCAATGTGAGAGAAGGTGGAGAGTTAAAAAAGTTCTTGTATGAGGAAGGTATTGCCTATACAGAGCCTGCCTTTTTCGAAATCTTTCCTCAGAAATTTATTGCAGGAAATGCGGAAACCGCGCTTACTAAGCCGAATACCATCGTGATATCGCAAGGTGATGCATTTAAACTCTTTGGCTTGTCAGAAGGAAAGGAGAGTGAAGCTATTGGAAAGGTGATAAATCTTGGGAATTTGCTTG
Organism: Ekhidna sp.; assembly: GCA_013214445.1. Lineage (GTDB taxonomy): Bacteria > Bacteroidota > Bacteroidia > Cytophagales > Cyclobacteriaceae > Ekhidna. Next base: position 4,207 of record JABSPG010000026.1, read on the forward strand.
ATTTTGAGGTTGTAGGTGTGATTGAGGATCCTATAGAAGCTACCAATTTTCCATTCACTATGTTGTGCGAATACAGCGCTCTGAAGATAACAGACCCTTATTATGGTGATGGTGCGGAGTGGAGATCTACAAGCTCCAGCACCAATACATATTTTTTAGCTTCGAGCAATTTTGACATAGAAGCAATGAATACGAAGCTTCTTGGGTTTGTTGATAAATACTACGGTGAGGGAGCGTCTGAGAAATCGAGATTTTTGGTGCAACCTCTCTCAGACATTCATTACAATGATGACTATGGTTCATATACCTATTCTACTCCCAAAATGCTAATGACCGCCCTGAGCGTGATTGCCCTTTTTCTGGTTCTGACTGCTTGTATAAATTTCGTCAATCTAGCTACTGCACAAGCTGCAAATAGATCCAAAGAAATAGGGATAAGAAAGGCAATAGGAGGATACTCCACTCAACTAATTGTGCAGTTCTTCACAGAAATAGCATTGACCACTTTGATATCCCTTTTTTGTTCTCTGGCCATAGCGGAGTTTCTATTTGTGCAGTTAGAAGATGTTATCGGAACACGCTTGCACTTAGATCTTCTATCATCGTTTGAGACTATAGGATTTTTGACGGTCCTTTTGATCTTTGTCAGCTTCTTATCTGGTTTTTACCCATCTGTCTTGCTCAGCAAGATGAATACTGTAAAAGCTCTTAAGAGCAAGATTACTGCAAAAAATCATTCGGGAGGTCTAAACCTCAGAAAAGCACTAGTGGTCGCTCAGTTCACTATTTCTCAGTTCTTGATTATTGGAACAGTCATCATCTCAGCTCAGATGACCTATTTCACAGAGAAGGATCTAGGGTTCGATCAAGAGGCCATTATCACAAGCTATTTGCCAGAAAGAGAGTATGTGAAGAATGAACGCTTTAAGAACCTATTACTTGACAATGCGCAAATAGACAAAGTGTCTTTTTGCATGAGCTCGCCAACAGGCAACTCCAATTCTCATTCAGATTTTAATTATGCTCCACTGGAATCAGAGGATGATTATAATGCCAACTACAAGATAGCTGATGAGGACTATATCGAGTTATACAAATTAGAATTGCTGGCGGGGAGAAATATTCGAAAGAATGATACTACAAAGGAATCTGCAGATGGTAAGAGATTCATTAATGTAGTTGTAAACCAACAAATTGCTGATTTGATGGGGTTTAGAGATAAATACGATGATGCCGTAGGAGAAAAGCTCAGCTCAGGTTGGGGAGGTCAGGATTTAAACATCGTAGGAGTCCTCAAGGATTTTAACTCCCAAAATTTGAGCGACGGTTATCAGTATATCATCGTTATGAATGATCCAAATGTGTACTATGAGGTTGCAATCAAAACCAAAGATGGTGCTAATGTGAAGCAAGCGATTTCACATTTTGAAAATGTATGGGAGCAGGTCTATCCAGAGTTTGTAAGAAATTGGACATTCCTAGATGAGCGATTGGCGGAGAACTATGAACGAGAGCAAAGCATTGCTACACTTATGTCGACTTTTTCGGCGGTTTCCATTGTCATTGGTTGCCTTGGTCTGTATGGTCTGATAGCTTTTATTTCTGCTAACCGAAAGAAGGAGGTAGGTATCCGCAAAGTATTGGGAGCTTCTATCGCAAGTATCATAGGTGGATTTACAAAAGAAGTCTTCATTCTTGTCGTTTTGGCTTTCGCAATTGCATCTCCAATAGCTTACTATATCTTAAATCAGTGGTTGAGTGATTATGAATTTCGAATTGATCTTGGAGTTGGATTCTTTGCTGTCGCATCCCTTGTCACGCTTGTGATTGCTGCAGTAGCAGTGAGCCATAGAACCATTTCCACTGCTTTGGTTAATCCGGCGACTACTTTGAAGGACGAGTAGTTCTTTTGAGTTTTTTGATTTAATAAGCTATTGAAATAATAGCCCCAAATGAGCAGCTAAAGTTTACATATATTTGGTGGATTTTGAATCTCTGAGTATGAGTAAAGAGCAATTTAGTAGTAGATGGGGGATTGTCCTGGCAGCTTTGGGAATGGCGATAGGAGCGGGCAATCTGTGGCGATTTCCTCGTCTTGCTGGTCAATATGGTGGTTCTTTCATTCTGCTTTGGATTCTTTTCCTTTTTATTTGGTCCATTCCACTCTTACTCTCAGAATTTGCGATAGGTAAGAAGTTCAAGAGTGGTGTGATCGGGAGCTTTGCCAAGTTTGCTGGAAAGAAGTATACGTGGATGGGTTTCTTTATTACCGTTTGCACACTTGGGATAGCCTTTTACTATGCTATCGTTACTGCATGGTCATTCAGATACTTATCCTTTTCTGTAAATAATATTTTTTCTGAAGCTACTCTGCTTCAGATGCTCCAATCAAACCCAGATTATTTGACAGATTTTTGGAGTAGTATTTCTAATGGAGATTATGTTACAGTTATCACCTACATATGTGTCATATTTTTAGCCGTCTTTATTCTAATTAGGGGGGTAGAAAATGGACTTGAAAAAGCTAATAAACTTCTGATTCCCAGTCTGTTTGTCCTGTTAGTGATCATTGTCTTTGTATCTCTTAATATGGAGGGAGGCGTCAGAGGGTTGGAGTACATGTTTGCTGTTGATTGGTCGCTATTCAGCAATCCAACGATCTGGATTGAGGCATTGTCGCAATCTGCTTGGAGTACAGGTGCTGGATGGGGACTTATGATGACTTTGTCTGCATTTTCAAGAGATAATGAGGACGTGACATTAAATACGTTTATTGGAGCATTTGGGAATAATACTGCGTCCCTACTATCGGGCATGGCTATCCTGCCGGCTGTATTTGCACTATCCGCTTCAGATACTGAAGCTATCTCATTCCTGCAGTCAGGAAATCAAGCATTGACATTTACGATCATACCGATGCTGTTTGCAAATGTCCCGGCAGGTGATTACCTCTCTGTTTTGTTTTTCCTTGCCCTTTTTGTCGCTGCTTTCAGTTCATTGCTTCCCATGATAGAACTTTTCTTGCAGAATGTTGCGGACTTGAGTATCCCAAAGAATCAGACGTTAATCATCGTGATTGTGTGCTTTGCAGGGTTTGGATTTCCTTCTGCTTGGTCGCTTGATTTCTTTTCCAATCAAGATTGGGTTTGGGGCGTAGGTCTGATCGTAACGGGACTGTTTATTTTGATCGCAGTTGCAATGAATAACCCAGTGGAGTTCAAAGAGAGTACCATTGATGTCGGTTCGGATATGATACTTCCATCAGGATATTTTCGCTTTGCAATATTTACAAATATTGCGATCGGCTTATTCTTAATATACTGGTGGTTATCGCAAGATTATAGTGCAACATGGTTCAATGAGTCTGGACAGTGGGATATTTTTGGGGTTTATAGCAATGCATCTACAATCACTCAATGGAGCATTGTGATAGTCACAGGCCTAGTATTCAATAAGTACTTGTATAAAAATTTTGTAAAACCATGAGTTTGAGCGCCATAGTTAGCATGATTATCATTCTATCGATTGTGGTCGGTGGATTTGTTTATTTTCTTACTAGAGCCATCAAGAAGGAAAAATCTCAATAATATAAATACTAGTCATCTTAATGGAAAAAATCGATTCACTTAACCAGGTAGCTGCATTTCACAAGACCTTCAGACATCCTGTTCTTGATAGTCCCCAAGTTCCTTCTGAAGATCGCTGCAAACTTAGAGTTTCCTTGATCGCTGAAGAATTGAAGGAGCTTCAAGAGGCTATCAATGACAAAGATGTTGTTGAAATAGCAGATGCTTTATGCGATATACAATATGTCCTTTCTGGAGCCATTCTTGAATTTGGAATGGGTGATAAGTTCAAGGAATTATTTGATGAGGTTCAGCGATCTAACATGAGTAAGGCTTGCGATACAGAAGAAGAGGCAAAAGAGACCGTAGACCATTATAAATCTGCGAAGGATACCGATGCTTATTACGAAGAGCGCGATGGTAAATGGCTTGTTTACCGAAAAGGGGACAATAAGACGTTGAAATCAATAAATTATTCGCCTGCAGACCTCAAGAAGATCCTTGAGAAATAGGAATCTAAATAAGTAGAGCTGCCCTTTTTAAGAGAAATAGAAAAGCAGTCTTTCGAAAGACTGCTTTTCCTTTAAATCGATAACGGGGAATAATTAATCTACTCTGGTCATGTAGACATTTCTCTCTTTGTCATCTACATCATCTGAACTAATTAGAATCCCATCTTGCATGGTCCATTCGTCATTGTCTGTTGAGATATTTAATTGATCATCATCCTCACCTTCAATGTCCTCTATTACAAGATTGCCTCTTTTGTTGATAAACCAAGTGCCCGTTCCTGAATCCGTTTCATCATAAGCATTCACGGTCACTTTTACTTTATTATTAGATCTGAATTCGAAATAGATATCAATGTCCTCCATGATACCTCCAACAAAACCTGATACCGCTTTTATGATCACTTCTTCCAGCATGTTGTCAGCTTCTTCGGCTTCTTTATCCATTTCTTCTTCAATGTCGATGACAAGTTTCCAGGTACCCAGAACATCTTTTTCCTTGATTTTCTGAGCATCTACACTTACGGCCAGCAAGCATATTGCGATAATTAGGGTTATTGATCTTTTCATGGTCTTTGTATTTTGTTATGCAAGGTACTGGTTATACTCTATTTCTTAATCGAAGGTTTCAATTAATCAAAAATGATTACTCTCTAAGCACTATTTGATACTTTTGTAATTGGAAATCAAGAGCAATTTATGTTTGATAATTTAAGTGTAAAACTAGACAGAGCTTTCAAAACCCTCAAAGGCCAGGGACAGATCACAGAGATTAATATAGCTACTACTGTGAAGGAGATTAGGAGAGCTCTAGTTGATGCCGATGTGAACTACAAAGTAGCTAAGGACGTCACGGATAAGATTCGAGAAGAAGCCTTAGGTAGAGATGTTCTGATTGCTGTTTCTCCGGGTCAATTACTTACAAAAATTGTTTCCGAAGAGCTCACCAAGCTTATGGGTGAGACGAATGTGCCTATCAATTTAGATGGCAGCCCAAATGTTATACTCATTTCCGGTTTACAGGGATCAGGTAAAACCACATTCACAGGAAAGCTTGCGAATCTTCTTAAAAAGCAAGGTAGGACGGTCTTGCTAGCTGCTTGTGATATCTATCGTCCTGCTGCCATTGATCAGCTAAAGGTACTTGGAGAACAAGTAGGAGTGGAGGTATATGCTGAGCCTGAGAATAAGAATGCGGTGGAGATTGCCAAGAATGCAATTAAGCATGCGAAAGACAATGGTAAAAAGACACTTATAATAGATACTGCTGGTCGTTTGGCCGTCGATGAGCAGATGATGAATGAGATATCTGATCTAAAGCAAGCAGTAAAGCCAGCTGAAACGCTATTTGTGGTTGACTCAATGACTGGTCAGGATGCTGTAAACACGGCGGCAACATTCAATGAGCGATTGAATTTTGATGGAGTGGTTTTGACTAAGCTCGACGGAGATACACGAGGTGGTGCTGCTCTTTCTATTCGCAAAGAGGTCGAGAAGCCTATTAAATATATCTCGACCGGTGAAAAAATGGATGCTATCGATCTGTTTCATCCAGACAGGATGGCGTCAAGGATTCTGGGAATGGGAGATGTCATCAGCTTAGTAGAGCGTGCTCAACAAAACTACGATGAGGAGGAAGCTCGAAGAATTAGCAAGAAGATTCGAAAAAATCAATTTGGTTTTGATGATTTTCTCGCTCAAATGGAGCAGATGAAGAAGATGGGAAGCATGAAGGATCTTTTGGGAATGATACCTGGAATGGGAAAGGCAATCAAAGATATTGATATTGACGATGATTCATTAAAGCCTATTGAAGCAATCATTAAGTCCATGACTCCAAAAGAACGAACACAGCCTGAGATTCTTAATGGCAATCGAAAACAAAGAATAGCAAAGGGTAGTGGCACTTCCATTCAAGAGGTGAATCAGCTGCTGAAGCAATTTGAGCAGATGCGGAAGATGATGAAGATGATGAATAAGTCGGGAGGAAAGCGAGCACTTGCCAATATGCTTGGAGGCCTGAAGTAAACATTCGTTGGGCTGACCAAGCTCAAGAATTTGACTGACATAGCTCCTGTTTTCAGGGCGTATGGTTCCATACATTAGAGGTTGAAATAAAACTACAATGCCATGAAGACCATACTAGTTCCTACCGATTTTTCCGTACTATCCAATCACGCAATAGACTTTGCGATTAAGCTTGCCAAACCTCTGAAAGCGCAAGTTCAAGTAGTGCATTTTGAAGATGTTCCATTAGGTGATTTATCGCTCCATTTGACAGGTGAAGCGGGCAATGGTGCTATTTCTTCGGATTCGCTTTATAGCGCTCAGCTTTTCAGGGCAAATAAGCAAAAATTGGCAGCTATCGAAGGCAGCTACGATACGGCTGATATCAATCTACGTGCTTTTCAGTGTGGGGGAGGATTTTTGACAGGTATTGAAAAGTATACCAGTGAAAATGAAGTCGATTTGATTGTAATTGGTACCACTGGTGAGCAAAGTATTCAGGAATTCTTTAGTGGAAATCATACTGAACAGCTGATTGAAAATGTTCCTGTGCCTGTTCTATCAGTACAAGACCAGCAGCTTCATCGGGTAGAAGACATTGTCTTAGGTCTCGATATCGAAGATGAGGAGTATACCTTGAATGCGTTACGCCAGGTGAAAACGATTTGCGACGCATTGGGATCTACACTGCATATAGTAGATATTACTAAGTCCCAAAATGACAATGCAATGATGCAAGTGCTAGATCAGATGGCCAAGAAAACTGGTTTAACCAATTACTTGGTAGATGTGATCGAAGCGAGTAATTCCAAGGAAGCGCTTTTGGAATATGCAGAAGGAACAGATGCAGGATTGATCATTGTGCTGTCAAGAGCAAAGGGTGGTTTGAATAGGTTTGTTCAGCATTCTTTTGCTACGCGTTTGACTAAGGATTCATCGATCCCAGTATTGACAATCAATAAAAAATACTTTAGTTAGTGAGATGGGTGCTTCTATTTGAAGTTAATCAAATAGATGCGACAAATTCTTCAAAAACTTCTTTATGTCTTTGTAAATCCATGGAAGGGGATAAAGCTACTCTTGCGATGTAGTCTTTATCTTCTTCTTTAGTTGTTCCCTGCGTTGAGGTAGCTGGTATGGTCCAATAGCATCCTTTTAATTGTCCATAGCTTACACAGTATTTACTTTCCTCAGGAATTTGAGTGATCATCATATTGATCAATCTGTCGTTTAGTGCTCTTTTGTAAGCTTCCTTTTCTTCTATACTATTGCCCTTAACAGGTAGATCTAATGAAAATACAGAAGGTGTGAAACCCTCTTTGGCCAACTCCTCAGACACAAAATTGATTTTGGCCTCTGGAAGTGTGTTTCCAATATACTTTACAAAATCTCTTGTATTATGATAAGCCGTTTCAATGCGTTTTATCATAGATGGCATTTGCTCTGCAAGTAAGTCCATCTGAAGTCCTGTGGCTTCATTGTCACACAGTTTTAGATGTTTTTCGATCTTTTCCAGATAGGTATCTCCCTTTTCATTAGCTACACAGTATCCTGCAGTACATTTTCCTCCACTTGGAAACTTAGATCCGCTGACATATGAAATTGCCTCGATATCCCTGAATAACCCTTGACTACTGAGAAATGGTACATTGGGACAAAATGTCTGGTCTATGATGAAAATAGGTGAAATCGCTCCTTTTCCACTTTTGGTTATCCTCTTTTTAGTTAAAGCATCTCTCAGTTCCAACAGGTTCGGAACTTCAACGCGAGGATTGGTTGGTATCTCCACAATGATTAATGGAACAGCATCCAAGTTTGCGGCTTCAGTTAACACCAGTTCCACACTGCTAACCATATCTTGCTCACGATCCACTGGTAAGTCCACCACCTCTACACGTTCAAGGCATGCAGAAATACGTCTAGCTTGATCATTGGTGCCTCCATAGCAATTTGGAGGGATAATTATTTTGATCTCTTTCTCAGGATAGGTCTCGCTGATTTTGTCAATCAAGCCCATAGATATTGAATATTGAATAGACAGTCCACTGGAGCCTATTAAGGGTTTGCTGATCGTTTGGGTAACCTCCTGAATCGTTTTCGCTAGATTTTGCTGAGCAGTTTTATTGACCTCATGTTTTTGAGGATCATTTTTTGAAATGAGGGAGTGAAGGAGTGAAAGACAATCCGCTGGCGTCATTGCAATGGTCTCTCTTCTTCTGAAGTGCTGAATTTCAGAGATATAGTCATCACCTACCGAAGGATTAATAGCTATAATGCTTCCAAGACCCTCAATTAGATTGATTTGAAAATCTCCAATATTTGTAGCTTCAATGTTTGAGTTTTCAACGTTTTCAATGAGAACTGTACTCCCAGCAAATGGTGGTAGTGCACTGGTCTCACTTACTAAAAGTAATTCAAATGAGTAACCATATACATTCTTGAGTGCTTCCCAGTCTATATTAGGCTCTGTGGAATACACGATTCTTGTTTCGACTTTATCGAGAAGGTTTTTTCTTAAAACAGCCAAGAGAGGAGCAGTTGAAGAAGAAAAACTAATGATGTTTTCAGTGGGTAGTTCAGTCTCTTTGGCAATAGACCATTCCAGTACACTAGAAAGGGGATGACCTAGTCTGATGTAGTCGTATGCTGTAGGAAGCTCTTGTAAACGCTGCTTACTTACCTCATTCGATCCATACAGTGTTTCAAAGCCTTGGATAAACGCTACTTTAGCCAATTCTTCATTGTAAATATCAAGTCGATGAGTGGTGAGATTTAACCAATCATCTGGCATCTCCGAAAGTACACTTTCAATAAAACTAAGAAGGTTACTTTTAGTCATTTTGGGGTCGTTTTTGGGAGTTGCTAAAGTAGAAAACTACTTATAAAGGTTATGTATATGATCGTAGAAATAGGAATGATTCCTACCAAAAGAAAAAGCCTCATCTTTTGATGAGGCTTTGTATTATCTAGCAATATGATTTTACATCATGCCGCCCATGCCACCACCAGGCATTGGAGGCATTGGAGCTGCACCTTCTGCTTCAGGCTCCTCAGCAACTACACACTCTGTAGTCAATAGGAGAGAGGCAATAGAAGAAGCATTCTCTAATGCTAATCTTGTCACTTTAGTAGGATCAATAATACCAACTTGGAACATATTTACATATTCTCCATTTGCAGCATTGAATCCATAATCAGCTTTTCCACCGGCAACTTCGTTTACAACTACTGAAGCTTCACCACCAGCATTTTCAACGATCGTTCTTAGAGGAGCTTGGATTGCATTTCTTACAATTGTCACTCCGGTATTTTGATCTTCATTGTCTAAAGTCAGACCGTCAAGTGCTTCCATAGCTCTAATCAGAGCAACACCACCACCAGCAACGATACCTTCCTGTACCGCAGCTCTAGTTGCGTGAAGGGCATCATCTACTCTGTCCTTCTTCTCTTTCATTTCTACTTCTGTAGCTGCTCCAATGTACAGGATAGCAACACCTCCAGAAAGCTTAGCTAGTCTTTCTTGCAACTTCTCTTTGTCATAGTCAGAAGTTGTATTTTCGATTTGCTGCTTGATTTGATTTACTCGAGCAGTGATATCATCTTTTTGTCCAGCTCCATTTACAATAGTGGTATTGTCCTTGTCAATGTTTACTTTCTCAGCAGTTCCAAAGTAATCAATGGTAGCGTTCTCTAGCTTGTAACCTCTTTCTTCAGAAATAACAGTACCTCCAGTAAGAATAGCAATATCTTCTAGCATTGCTTTTCTTCTATCGCCAAAACCAGGAGCTTTTACAGCAGCGATTTTAAGAGACCCTCTAATTTTGTTTACCACAAGCGTAGCAAGTGCTTCGCCTTCTACATCCTCAGCAATGATTAATAAAGGCTTTCCAGTCTGAGCAGTTGCTTCAAGAATAGGAAGCAATTCCTTCATATTAGAAACCTTCTTATCGTAGATCAAGATGTAAGGACTTTCTAACTCAGCTTCCATTTTGTCTGTGTTAGTCACAAAGTACGGAGATAAATAACCTCTGTCAAACTGCATACCTTCTACAGTTTTCACTTCAGTTTCTGTTCCCTTAGCTTCTTCTACAGTGATTACTCCGTCTTTACCCACTTTCTCCATCGCATCGGCAATCATTTTACCGATTTCAGGATCGTTGTTAGCAGATACAGACGCCACTTGAGCGATCTCATCATTAGTCTTAATGTCTTTAGACTGCTTTTGAAGGTTTTCAACAACAGCTGCTACAGCTTTGTCAATACCTCTTTTAAGATCCATAGGGTTAGCACCAGCCGCAACATTTTTGATTCCGTGACCAAAAATTGCTTGAGTAAGTACAGTTGCAGTTGTTGTTCCATCTCCAGCATCATCTGCTGTTTTAGAAGCAACTTCTTTGACGAGCTGAGCTCCCATGTTTTCAATAGGCTCTTTAAGCTCAATTTCTTTTGCTACAGAAACACCATCCTTCGTCACGTTCGGTGCTCCAAATTTTTTGTCTAAGATTACGTTTCGTCCCTTAGGTCCTAGGGTTACCTTAACGGCATCAGCAAGTACGTCTACACCTTTTTTGATGCTATCTCTTGCGTCAGTATTAAAGAATATATCTTTTGCCATGATTATTATTGATTTTCTTTGATTTGATTAATTAAACTATTCCGTAAATGTCAGCTTCTTTCATGATCAAGAACTCTTTACCATCGATAGTGACTTCAGTTCCTGAGTATTTGCCATAAAGCACTTGATCACCGACTTTTACATTGATAGGCTCGTCTTTCTTACCAGTACCGATTGCCACAATCTCGCCTTTTTGGGGCTTTTCTTTAGCTGTGTCAGGGATGATAATGCCTGATGCTGTTTTCTCTTCAGCCGCAGCAGGTTCTACAAGAACTCTGTCAGCAAGTGGTTTGAAATTTACTTTGGACATGTTTTTAAACGTTTATGTTTATGTTGAATTTCTAATTTGATTCCCCTAGTACATTTTGTGTGCCAACTGTCATTGACTCAATTTTTTATGTCCTATTCTGACAGATTAGCAGTATAGAATGACATATTCCTCTAAAATGGAGAGGCAAGACTTGACAAACTGACATTTCACCGCTAATTTCTAATTAAAAAAGGAATGGATAGTTTGAAGCATGACTGGTTGACAGAAGGACTGATTGACTATGAATACAAGAAGTATATACTATTAGCTTATCTCAAAGATGTAGGCAAGCGTTTCAGCCAGGCTGAGCTTTATCCTTTTATGTCAGATTTAATTTTCCATTACAGGAATCTTATCAAGGTAAAGGAGAGCAAAAAGATAATGTCAGAAAGCTTTCCAGAGACCCTAAGTAAGGCAGACATAAGTAAGTTACAGCTTACGTATAAGAAAATAGTTTCCGATGATCAAGTGATGGAGCAAATAGAGGAAATCATTGGATTTGCAGTGCCTAAATTTAAAGACCTACTTGAAGAAGGCAAGGAGCTGTATGAATTTGTTGAAGAACAGATAGAGCTGGCTCCAGTTGGAGTTTCACCTATCTATGCTCAAGAAGGCTATCTATTCATCAATCAGGATGCTTCTAATGACTTAGCGATTTATAGGTATCAGATGACTTTTTTTGAACATGCAGAAGAACGATTTCGCAGCATCTCTACGAAGTACCTGATGAATGAGGTTAGAAGCATTTCCAAAACCTACGAGAACATTAAAATAGGATTGGCGAAGACATTTTCTGATTTACCTAACCCTGCCACATACTTAGCCATAAGTAAATTAAGTCTCCCTTTACAACAGACTGTGCTACCTGTGGCCAAACGAATGCTGGTCAGGAAGATTTCTTAATTAATAATTTTTGTTAGAAATAAGGTTTTTTCATTTGGGATCTGTTATTAAATCATCCTAACTATGAAGAAGTACCTTTCATGTGCTCTTTATTTTTTGGCAGTTAGCGGATATTGTCAAGAAATCCCATTGATTAGCTATTTGGAGGCACTTGATTCAACAACTCAATATGATTTTTTCTATAGGAATGAGTTGCTGGAAGAACTAAGTATAAAGGTAGAAAAAGGGTCTAGTGATTACCTATCTGATATAGAACAAGTAGTTACAGCTGCAGGCCTTAGAATTTATGTCCATCAGGATAGGAAGGTACTGTTGTATCCAAATAGGTTGGAGTTTGAGCGAAGGGCATTAGTCAGGGAGAGTACTTATCAGTCAGATCCAATAGAAAATAGTGTTATTGGAAACCCTAAAAATCTCCAAGACAATTTCCGATCTACTTTAAGTGGCTTTGTTCAAAATGAATCAGGAGAGCCGGTTTCTGGTGTTAACGTTGCAGTGGATGGAAAGCTCATGTCCAAAACGGATGATAGTGGTTATTATGAACTGAAATTACATCCTAAGAATTATAAATTGACCTACAGTTTTGTTGGTTTTGAACCTGAAAACAAGTTGGTTACTTTCTATTCTGAGGG
>JABSPG010000260.1 GCA_013214445.1 Ekhidna sp.
ATGTCAGGGCTTACTTCTCAGCCTAATTTCAACTCACTAGTAGCCTCTTTGCAATACCATGAAAGAGGTCGTGAAATGAATTTGGAATCATTAAATGCTCACTCTACCTATTTCGAAGACGTCAGAGAGTTTTATTATCCGTTTGAATCCGGCCTGAAAGCTGGCACAGCTGAAGTATATGATCATGAAATACCTGGAGGACAATATTCGAATCTAAGACCACAAGCCATTGCACTTGGTTTGGAACATAAGTTTGAAACGATCAAGAAAAACTATGCTGCTGTCAATAAACTTTTTGGAGATATCGTAAAAGTGACACCATCCTCTAAGGTGGTAGGAGACATGGCAATGTTCATGACTGCCAATGATTTGTCTACAGAAGACGTCCTTACCAAGGGGGATTCACTTTCATTTCCTGAATCTGTAATTGGCCTTTTCAAAGGAGACTTGGGCCAACCTCAAGGTGGATTTCCTTCGGAGATTAGCAAGTTGATTCTTAAGAATCAAGAACCATTAAAAGGCAGAGCTAATGATAATATGGTTCCAGTAGATTTTGATGAAGAATTTGCGAGTTTTCGAAAGGACTTTTCAGGAATGGACTTTGAAGACTTTCTTTCATACAAGCTCTACCCGAAAGTATTCAAAGACTACTACGATCATATCCAGGTGTATGATGAGGTAACGCATCTTCCAACGCCTACCTTCTTCTATGGAATGAAAGTGGGTGAGGAAATAATGGTGGAGATCGGGAGGGGTAAGACGATCATCATTGAACTTGTAGGACTGACAGATCCAGATGAACATGGTATGCGCAATGTGGCATTTCGGCTGAATGGGCAAATTCGTAGAATAGCCATCAGAGACAAAAGGGTTGCTGTACAACATGTGTCCAACCGAAAAGCAGAATCCGAAAAGGAGGTGGGATCGCCGCTGCAGGGCAAGATCGCAGAGATTAAAGTTAAAGAGGGAGATTCAGTAGATAAGGATGGAATCCTGTTTGTCATTGAAGCTATGAAAATGGAAACGACAGTTTCTTCTCCAATGAAAGGGATAATCAAAAAGATTCTATTAAAAGAAGGAGAATTGGTCGAGCAGGAAGATTTGATCATTGAGTTTGAGTAGTAAACTACTAGCATCTTAAATACCTAATTGATATCCTATTAAGGGTTCTAATCGGTTCTAACGGTGATTTTAGATATCAACTAGGTTAGATTTCCGACAAATAGAATACAGATTTCGATGTAACATTTTAGTATTGTTATCGTGTGTGATAGTATTGCTATCATAAAATATATCAAAACTATGAATCGGATTGTTCTCGTTATTGGAATCATATTTAGTACTTCTATTATGGCAATTGGCCAATCGGAAATTGAACTTCCAATTGAAGATCAATTTGATATTGTAACCAATCAGAGGCTTGACAAATCTGCTTACCTCAAGACTTTTGCAGGTATCAATGAATACTGTCAAAATCCAACTTTCCGAAATTCAGTTGATCGAATCTTGGTAGCAATACATGAATATGATTCTTTGGTATTGGATAAGTTAGAGGATCCAACGGCTTACTATGGATGGGATATCAAAGAGGAAAATAAGACAATAAAAGATGTTCATCATTTAGAAGAAGGGTATAGTTTAGAATCGTTTGTTGAGCATATGAGGGAATCCTGCATTTTTCGAAACGAGATCGTTGAAAATGAGGAAAATCTGAGAAGGGGTCTCGGTATGGAGTCATACGATGGTAAAGTACTTGTATTGGAAACAGAGATGACCAAATACTTGCGTAGAATTGATAGACTGATGCTACGAGTGGATGAACATCTTCATGTCCTTCACCTAGACCAGTAGTTCTGGCACGATCTCTTAATAGCAGTCTGATTCTACAATAAAGAATCGAAATACATCTGGACTCCACTAACTTAGGCAGGTGGATTCACTTGAGGTATTGAAAAAATACTGGGGCTATGATAGCTTCAGGCCTTTACAGGAGGACATCATTGATGCTGTTTTAGAAGGAACAAACACATTAGCTCTTCTACCTACAGGTGGCGGCAAATCGGTATGTTTCCAGGTACCAACAATGGTGCTAGATGGAATCTGTATTGTAGTATCGCCACTGATTTCCCTGATGAAGGATCAGGTAGATCAGCTGCAACATAAGGGTATTAAGTCTGCAGCGATCTATTCTGGTATGACCAGACGTGAGATAGATATTACCCTGGATAACTGCATTTACGGAGGATATAAATTCCTTTATGTCTCCCCAGAGCGTTTAAAAACAGAGATTTTTCTTGAACGTGTTCAACAGATGAAAATCTGTCTGTTAGCAGTCGATGAAGCCCATTGCATCTCTCAATGGGGCTATGATTTTAGGCCACCATACCTCGAAATCGCTGCTTTTAAGAACCAAATTCAAGTGCATCGAATCATTGCCTTGACCGCAACCGCTACTAAAGAGGTAAAGAATGATATTCTGGAAAAGTTACAAATGTCTGAATCCAAGGTATTTCAAAAGAGCTTTGCCAGATCGAATCTTTCCTACTCGGTATTCAAACTTGAAAACAAGCAGCAAAAAATGCTAGAGATACTTGAGAATGTCAAAGGCACAAGTGTAATCTATGTGAGGAGTAGGAAGCGAACCAAAGAGATCGCAGACTTTTTGAGAAGAAATCGTCTGTCCGCAGATTTCTATCATGCGGGGCTTTCTGCAAGGGAGCGAGCGGAAAAGCAAAGCTCTTGGATCAATAATCAAACTAGAGTGATGGTCGCGACTAACGCTTTTGGGATGGGTATTGATAAGCCAGACGTGAGAACAGTCATACATATGGATCTTCCGGATTCTTTGGAGGCCTATTATCAGGAAGCTGGCAGGGCTGGTAGGGATGAAAGAAAAGCATATGCAGTCACTTTATTTCATCCGCAAGATGTTGATGAATTGAGAGATCGAGTTGAGAGATCGATCGTCTCACTAGATCAGATCAAAAGAACGTATCAAGCACTTGCAAATTTTTATAAGATGGCTATTGGAAGTCATCAGTTCTCAAGTTTCCCATTCAACTACGAGCAATTCATCAATAACTTTAATCTGCCAGTTGTTGAAACGTACTCAGCCTTGAAGAAGCTAAGTGATGAGGGACTTATTCAGATGACAGAAGGTTTCTATGAGCATTCGAAGATCACCTTTCTGCTAGATAAGAGTGAGACCTACAAATTCCAAGTTTCCAATCCCAAATTGGACCCTCTTATTAAGACCTTATTAAGGCTCTATGGAGGGGAGGTATTTGCCGGCTATGCTAAAATTAAGGAACGAGACATTGGATCGCTTTTGAAGACGGACAAGGTTCAGGTCCGAAAGTGGTTAAAGTTTTTGAATGATAATGAGGTCATAGACTATCAGCCTGCTCTGGACTCTGCGACTGTTACTTTTCTTACTCCTAGGGAGGATCCCGAAAGACTTTCTATTGATGCAAAGCAAATAGAATGGAGAAGGAATTTAGCTAAGGATAAAGCTAGGTCTGTGATTGACTACATCTATTCGGTGGAATGTAGGACTCAGATTTTTCAAAAATATTTTGATGAGGATACATCCCTAACGTGTGGTGTGTGTGACAATGATCTAGAAAAAAAGAAAAAGCTGAAAGTCTCGGATCTACCGGTAGAAAAGGTAGAAGAGGTGCTAGAAGCTCCACGCAATCTCACTGAGATTCGAGCATTGATGTCTGATTATACACAAGATCAGATCATAGAAGCACTACGCATACTTATCGAGGATCGTAGAATTGAGGAGCAGGAGGGTAGGTTTAGTCTCTTGTAGCGAATCGATAGCCGAGTAGCTTAAAATACTTTCGTCACTTTGTTGTAACTTTTTTCGAATCTGGCATTACATGGGTGATGTTAGATGCTATACCCATAGAAATGCCGACAGAAGTTTACAACGAAGTAGCATTGATAGAACAAGCAAAGGGAGACCCCTCGGCTTTTGAACATATATATAATCGCTACTTTGATGCCATCTTTCTATTTGTCAATAAACGATTGAATGATCGTAGCAGTGCTTTTGATTTGACGCAACAGGTATTTTTCAATGCCTTAAATAACCTCAAGTCCTATCACCATAGAGGGTTTCCATTTTCCTCGTTTCTATACAGAATAGCAATAAATGAGTGCAATCAGTATTTCCGTCAAAGTAATAGAGTGAGGTATACATCCATCGATCATGAGTCTATTGATTTGCTTGCCAATGAGGTGCCAGGTGTAATGGACAAAGAGGAATCACTGGCAACACTTCAATCAGCTATTCAGCTGCTTTCTGCTAAGGAAATCATGTTACTAGAGCTTCGCTACTTCGAGCAAAGATCATTTAGGGATGTTGCGCAGCTTCTAAATATTAGCGAGAGCAATTGCAAGGTGAAAATGCACCGAGTTTTGAAAAAACTTAAAAAGGAATTGAAAGGATGAAGAATAGAGTGGAAATAGTGGATCAATCGATTTTTCTATCGCAAGATCGTCCTAAGCCTGATTTTAAGGGTGTGCTTGATCAATACAATGACTACCAGAAGCTCAGGAGAAAATACTACTGGTCTGGCACATTGCTTTTAGTTGCTGCAAGTTTGATGGGATTTCTTCTGTATCCCGATAGCAATGAAGATAACCAATCAAATGTCAATGAATTTTATGCTCAAGTCGGGCCGGTTCAGTCAAATGTAACACAAGCAATTAATAGTCTTTCGATCCCTGTCCTTCAAGAAAATGACGCAATAGGAGAATCCAGGAATTACAAAAAGAAGAAGGTTGTCACTGAACCTTTGCAGGAAAAGGAAGCGCTTTTTACTGAGGAAGTACCATCAACGCCCCTATTAAATGCCTCAGCAAAACCACTTGATGGATTTGTTGCCTTATATCAGTACTTTGATGAAAAACTACAGTATCCAGATTCAATGCTAATGGATTCTGTTGAGGGAGTGGTTAAAGTAGCGTTTACTATCAGTGCAGACAGTTCTATTTCTCACATTGAAGTTTTTGAGTCGCTGGGAGAAGCGTTTGATAAAGAGGCTGTCCGACTGGTAAATGAAATGCCCAAATGGACTCCTGCGATAAAAGACAACCAGCCAGTTTCTTCAAGTATGATCATTCCTGTAAGATTCAAAATTACTAGGGATGAATAGTAAACCGGCAATCTTCTTTTGCTGCCTTATCTACTCTTCCATTCTCTTATCGCAAGGAATGGGTGCGTGTGGGGAGTATATCCCAAGTCTATCGGAACGGATAGAGCAGAAAAAAATATTTCAAACATGGAGGTTGAGACATGTAAATAATTATTCACAAAGGGAAACACTGATTAGCTGGAGTTATGGTTCATGAGTTTGGCCACTATTTCAGCTTACTACACACGTTTGAAGGATCACTTGGAGATCCTTGTAAAAATGATGACTGCTTGGTGGATGGCGATATGGTTTGCGACACTCCACCCGATCGAAGTTTTTTGGGTGAATGTCCGGATAACTCTTGTGATACGGACACCTTATCAAATTATAGCAATCAAACCTTTTTTATTGACACGCTGGACATGAGCTCCAACTTCATGGACTACACAAGTTGCGCTACGGATTTTAGTCATCATCAAATTGATCGAATGCGCTTTTTTATTCAGCAAGTTTATCCTGATTTACCAATCACATCTGAAGATAGTAGGTGTCTGAAACCTTGTGAAATTGCAGCTGAGGGATTTGATTTTAGTGAGGATCCCATCATAGCGGGGGAAAGCGTCAGCATTTTTGCTACAGATCGTAGATTCAAAAATTACGAATGGCGACTAAGTTCATTTATCAATAAGTGGGATGGGGAGGATAGTATATCAAGCAATCAGATTGGTAATAGTGTTTCTTTCAATTACACATTTGAGAACGAAGGATGGCAAACAGTTTATCTACGAGCATGGAATGATGACGAAAACTGCTTTACTAGTTTTCAAAGGAATGTAAATGTTACCTGTGGGGTAGAGGCCCGTTTTTCGCCGGATAAAAGGCGAAATGCAGCAAAGCAACCTGATGCGCTTTTTACCGATTCAGTCACTTTTATCGATTACTCTTATGGCGCGGATACCTATGAGTGGAAGGTGAGTTTTAGTAGTGTTGCTGGAGTAGATTTCCCAGACTTTTATTCGACAGATA
>JABSPG010000261.1 GCA_013214445.1 Ekhidna sp.
TTTCCACAGATAATCCAATTCTCAGCATTAAGAGGCAGAAACTCTGCAAGGGCTGTTTTCTGTCCCCTGTATATCACATTGCATTGATATTCTGCTATTATTAGGGCTATTCTTGCTATTTCAGCTGAAAAGTCTCTTAACTCAATACCCCTGAAGTTGGTTAAAGGTATCTCTGTCAACCGATCGGCCTCTTCCCTTTTTTCGTTTATCTCATGTTCTATTTTTCGTAGTTCTTTGTAGGCAATCACTAGAAAGTTGCCAGATCCACATGCGGGATCAAATACTCGAATTCGAGAAATACGATTTCTAAGGTTCAACAGTTTGCGGGCATTATTTCCCGCTTCATCTAATTGATCTCTGAGATCATCAAGGAACAAAGGATTCAGGACTTTCAGAATGTTTGGAACTGAAGTATAATGCATCCCCAAGGCTCCACGTTCATCGTCATCAGCAACCGCCTGAATCATCGACCCGAAAATGTCCGGGTTTATCTTTTTCCAGTCTAGACTACCTACATGAAGCAAGTAAGACCTGGCGATTTTTGTGAACTGTGGCGTATCCGTAGAACCTGAAAACAAGTCACCATTTACATAAGGAAACTTATTGGCCCAGTTTTTTACCTCATTCGCGGAACGTTCATTCTGTTTAATATCCATGGCCCGGAAAATCTCACTGATGATTTCATGAGTGTCCGAGGCATCACTAGAGCTCATTTGCTGAACCGTAGTAGTAAAGAGATCATCACCACTGAAAATGTCGGTATCCTCAGCAAAAAAGCAGAAAATCAATCGAGCAAGGAAGTGGTTCATATCATGCCTTCTATCTGAAGTTGCCCAATCTGGATTGTGACGAAGCAGCTCAATGTAAAGCTTATTTAGTCTGCTTGTTGCCTTGATATCAAAGGCATTTTCTCGGATCTGTTTAACAGTGCTAATGCCTGCAAGGGGAAGAAAGAATCCAAAATGATCGTGGAAACTCTTATAATCACAAGCGACCGTTTCACCACTATTTAAGTCCTCAGCTTGAAACTCATTACCATCTGTTGCTAGTATGAACTTCGCTTTCCCTTTTACTGTAGCAGGACTTTCTTTAAGTTCTTTTAGAACGTTTGCAACTCTTCCTTCATCTGTTACGGCAATATGGATGTTGTTGTGCTGAAGAACGCCTCCTTCAACATCAGATTTATTATTGTTGCCAGTTCTCAGTCGCTTGATAGTAGTTGGCTTATTTCCAAAAGCTTCCAAAAACGCATATGGAAATTCAGTCGGATCAAATTCTTGTTCCGCTAATAATGATATCGCTTCTTCTATCTCTACTGCGTTCATTTACGATTGCTTACTATTAAATCCTTAACATCCACGTCAAGAATATTGGCTATTCTATTCAGGTCTTCCAAACTCGGTTGGCTTCTGTTTTGGACATAAGAATTTGTCATGTTGTAACTCTTTCCAAGCTTTTCAGCAAGCCATTTCTGTTTGATTCCCTTCTCTTCAAGCACGACTTTTATACGATTCATCACCACTTAAATTGATGAGGTTGGAAGATAAGTAAATTGTAATAATTATCTTAAAATACGAGATATTAATTAAAAGAATGGCGTGTAATTATGTACATCTAATTCCGCACACATTCACCTTTTACCAACCCTCTATTCCACCCTTAAAAAGCTGAAAGAGTGCTTGTTCCTGCCAAGAAATGATGAGTACGTTTTTAATTGATGTTAGAGGCCGATCCCAAACTATTAATGCCACCCCTGAACCGAAGCTATATTAACATAACGCAGGCCATTATATAACATTTCTAGTGATTTGCGGTCAGCTCGCTGATTAATACAAAATCAGTTATTGAACTTCAGTTCTATAACGGTAATGATTTTATGTTAAAGCAAATCACGGCTCTCACACAACCTCATTGATTATATAATGATATTATGTTAACCAGCAGAGCTGGACTTTGACGTGCACGTTTCTGATTGTTGATTTTTTTGGTGCAGTGCTTCTAAGAATGTTGTTATATAATTAGACGTTATATTAAGTAGCCGCTCAGGCCAGCGCCTCAACCAGCCCTGTGCCTTGCCCTGATCCTGAGCGCCTAATAATTTTTCTTTTTGGCCAACCCGCAAAAGAGCTTTTCTCCAAACGCACACACAAGAGATTTCCTCATACTTTACTCTGTACGATTCTCTAGCCTGTCAAATCGAGCTTTCGAGATTCACGAGGGGTTTGTGCGGCATGCCTGAAGCGTATGAGTAAAACACTTGTGTTTTCCCGACCCACCGTATCGTAGATCGATAAGCTCACAAATTGGTCGTATGGTGTTCGCTTGATGCCCTCATGCCGGGCAGGCAAATACTTTTGGCATTGGCCCAAAAGTATTCAAAAACCCTAGCCAAAAATAATCACCTATCAGCCGCACAAAGCCAACCCACGCCCGGGTATTTTGGCTGGCCAACGCTCAACAGATTCTATTTAACATAATTAATGAGTCTCAAACGTATTCCATTTAGTTTTTAGCTCACAAGCCAAATAAAACTCAATAAAATACATCTCATAACTATCTAAAGTTGGTATGATCGAAATTGTCCAGTTTTCAATCATTTCGGATTGAATTGCTGGAACGTATTTGTCGAACGGGAATTTCGATCGCTCTCCCATGTAGACTTCTATTTCCTTATCGTATTTATCTCTTGCTATTAAATAAGCTAGACTCGCTTCAAAATGAGATTTACCGAGAAAGTGATTTTTCAACCTCCTCAAAATCCCTCTGGAAATCCCAACATAAACAGGGATATTATCTTCAAAAAACAGGTATATACCTTTAATTTCATTGTTCTCTTTTCTTTCCTTTTTTGACTTAGTGTTGTAACCTACTTCATTGAATAGTACATTATTTCGATAGTATTCACCGGAATCTTGACGTTGAAATAATTCATTAAATGCGTACTTTTCTCTGATGGAGACTGAATTTAGTACTTCCTCGGCTTTTTTTTGAAGGGTTTCAATTGAGGGAATCCTTTCTTCAAGATAGTTGAGTGCCATTCTCCCTTTTAAAATATTTTAAGAAATCAGCTTCAGGTGTTGTTCCCTTTCGTGTGCACACCGCCTTATAGAAGTCTTCTAGAGAATCATTCGTATAGTGTTCATTTTTGCCCCAATCACCTTCAATTGAGTTCTCTATGGATCTACTTCTCAAAGATTTAACCAAACAATTCGTTAAAATCGTATTTCCCGAATGACTGCATTCATACAATTCCTTCTGAATTTCAATTTCAAATTCTTGAACCAGCGTACTACTTTCTTGGAATGTCATAATCAGTTTCCCCTTCCTCGGATGTAATTCATTTGTAGTTCTTTTTACTTCTTCAAGGAAAGGCTTCAAATCTTCTAAAGCAGCGATAATATTTGAGATGTCAACTTCATATGCTTCTGTGTTTGATGAATTATGCGATAGTGGATTCAACATAATTTTAAGGTATTGGCTGAGCCTCTTCAGTTTTATACTATTTAGACTTAAGTATTCAACGAATTCAATACCAGAATCAAGTTGAGCAGCCAATGTTTTAAGATTCTCACCATTATCTGACTTTCGAACTTTACTTGGTAAATTAACCTCAAGAACATCCTCCAATTCTTTTCTAAGATAGTTGACGGACGCAGGATAATCTTTTGCCTTGAAATGAAAAGAAGCCCTTGCCAAATTTGTCCCAGTATCCCTTATAATAGGTTTTTTATCATCTTTATTAGGAGCATATATCTCTTTAATTATCCAATCCTCAATATTATACTCTGCATAAATCCTATCTTTTATCATATTGAAAAAAGATCTCTCGTGAGTAAACAAATAGACCTTATACTCCGGGGCAAATTCATTCAAAATGATATCAACCACCCGATCTCGATTTGCCATATCTAGGCTCACCAGCAAATCATCCAACACCAGAATCTTGCCATCGAAAATAGGTCTTATGTTATCACTTAGCAGACTAAATCTAATCGACAGAGCTATTTGTGTAAGTTTTGCCTCATTCAAATGAGATTGAGGCTTTCGAATCTCAGTAAATTCACCTGTTGGACTTATTTCTTCAATTTTAAGACGAATGACTGGTTCATTAAAACCAACTTCCGTTGACCATCTGGAATAGTTAATACCATCTTTCTCATAGTACTGATCCCGTCCTTTTAAGAAATTCAAAGGTTCTGAATATTCTAATGTGATTCTAAGCGCTAACTCCTCGTTTCGTTTAAAAAAGGTGTTATAGAATGTTGATGCTTCGTTATTTAGTTCGGTCAACCAATAATTAACTTCATCATTGAAAGAAGACACTTGAGTGTTAAATTGAGTCTGTCGATTAGTGCTTTTGGTTACACTATATCTTCTTGTAGTACTATTTCTTTTGTACGGCTGAGTTGTATAAAGTTCTTTTAAAAGCTGACTCAGTGTTTTAGGACCATTACCTGAATCTTCTAATAAAAAAGGAAATATATCTCTACAAAAGACTTCCCAAAGATTAATCTCTTTCGAGTTGGGATAATTATAAAAGTTAATGAGAAGCCTATGCGAGATAAAATCGCTATGCCTATTTAAATCTTCCAGTAATTGCTGACCGTTTGCAACTCCCCCACTATTGATTTTCATTGAATTGCCGTCTTTTAAAACGGCTTCAACAGACGAATTCAGTCCAATGGACTGTGGGGGTGTTCTTTGTCCAGTAGATGGATCAATGGTTGTATTATCATCTACAAAATTGTAGTTTATCAGGTGCTGATCATGATTTGGGGTAAAGTATTTGGCAATTTCAGGGTTTGATTTTGTTGCTGACTGAAGCAATGTGTACAACCCCCAATAAATAGAACTCTTTCCACTTCCGTTTTCACCATACATTAGAAGATGCTTACCATCTAATTTAATCGTTTATGTTTGATAAAACGCTTTAAAGTTTTGAAAGACCAATCTATCTATTGCCGCCATTACTTCTGCTGAATTACGGGTTTCAGAATGTCTGGGCTTTTACTCACAAACTGGCGCATCCGCTTTTGTACCTCTCCGTCTTTTAGCTGATCATATAGCTTGAGTATGCTATCCGTTCTTGTTTTAAGCTCCTCCCCTTCCAAATTCGTTGTTCCAAAGACTTCAAGAATATTGGATTTTACAATATCTGTGATATCGATTCCCAGAGACTTCATGTGCTCTTCGAAATATAGATCAAACACACAGCCATCAACTACATCTTCGAAGAATTTTGACAATTGAGCATTCTTGATTTGATCGCTCAGTGGTGTCTTCGCTGTTTTTAATGCCATGATGATCTCAAATAGACTCACAAAGAATTGTTCCTCCTGCTCGTTTGGATAATAAACAGGTAATGGTTCTAAAGCCTGAACACTAATAATACAATCTCCTGTACCAGTTTTGGGAGATGTCTTGTGTAAGAAATACAACATCAACTTAGAGTTCATCAACGTGGTGAGATACTTGATTTTCTCTCCGGTGGCAATACAAGTACTATCTAAGCAAATCTCCTTATCCTCTGAATAGGAGAATCTCATGATTGACCCTATTCTTTTCCAAACTACCTTTGGCAATTCAAATTCTTCAAAATAGGTAGCCGCGCACCTTTGCAAGGCATACCATTCATACCGGATGCCAGTCTCTGCCTTGTTGCGTTTGGATAAATTAGTTTTATGAGAAAGCAAGTGCTCATAAAGGCTCGGATAATCTGTCCTTAACTTTTTCTCAGCCTCCGGTGAAGCTCCTTTTATTTCTTCAAGTTGCAAAGGAAAATGCCACGGTATAAATACAATATGAAGGTTTTCAGAAACCAATAAGTATCTTTCGATTTCCCGTCCTCTTACGACAGGTTTTATGATCTCCTCATTTTTCGGATCAGCTTTGACCAGTTCGTCTCTCTTTTTCTGATCTATGATAAACGCATCATTGTAGCCTGTTTTTACTCCAAAGTTTATTTTGACATCCCAATGTTTTTCAAGTGTTTGACCTTTTTCATTTATTACATCAAGAATACTTTTTTCAGTAGGAGTCAAAATCGTCCATATTCCATCATCAGCAGAGAGCAACGGAGCTAAATCTTCGTTGGAAAGATTTTCTAGTTTTCGCTCGTCATGTACA
>JABSPG010000262.1 GCA_013214445.1 Ekhidna sp.
ACCAAGACTCCTAAATATCTCCAACACCTCTCCAGGGGTATCAGCCATCTTTGCAATGACTCCCGCAAGCAGAGCAAAAACAAAATAAGGGGCTGCCTTCATTACTAACTCTACCATTTTCAAAAAGACTTCATTGATACTGCCAATAAAAGTCGCTACTGGCTTAGCCTTCTCTCCTACAATGGCAATCGCAATCCCAAAGAATATAGCAAAGAAGATCACTTGCAGCATCAATCCATTGTTGGAGATGGAGAAAACAAGATTTTCTGGAACCATATCCACCAGAAATTGTAATGGAGATCCATCCTTGGTGGACGAAGCGGTACTCTTTAGTTTTTCAACTTTCTGATTCACAACCTGCTCAGAGCCGGAAACTTCTAAAACAAGGTCTGCATACTTCGGATCATTCAAAAAGTTCTTTTTGTCCTTAATTTCCTTACCACTCTCATTTGCCCATAGCTCATAGGAAATTCGATTTTTGATACGTTGATTCTCATCGAGAAAAGTTCCGGGCTTGATCGTATTCACCAAGAGAAGGCCCAGCGCTACAGCTATCACAGTAGTACTTAAATAGAAGCCCAAAGTCTTTGCTCCCATCTTTCCCAACCTAGATATATCACTAAGGCCGCTAATACCGCTAATAATGGAAAACAGCACCAGTGGGACAGCAATAAATTTCAATAAGCGGATGAAAATAGTACCAAATGGATCAATCCAATTAATGGTGAATTCATTCCAACCTAGTGCGCTAGAAATGAATGCATAGATCACGCCTGAGACCAGTCCTATAAGAATCTTAATGTGTAAGGGTAGTTTTTTCATCGTAGCTATTGAGTAGACAAAATCTTGAGCTTAGCCACGCAATTTATTGGTTTGAGCCAATAAATAGAAATCAAGTATCACCGAAGCTGAAAGAGCCTCAACAATTGGAACAGCTCTAGGCACTACACAAGGGTCATGACGTCCTTTGCCAGAAACGATAGCTTCTTTCCCGTCTTTATCTATGGATTCTTGATCCTGCATAATTGTTGCAACAGGCTTGAATGCCACATTGAAATAGATGTCTTGACCGTTTGAAATGCCTCCTTGTATACCTCCAGAGTGATTCGTTTCAGTACTAATTACTCCCTCATCATTTTGAAACGCATCGTTATGAGCCGAGCCTTTCATCTTCACTCCTTCAAACCCACTTCCAAACTCAAATCCTTTCACTGCATTAATGGAAAGCATGGCATGGCCCAATGCGGCATGCAACTTATTGAAAAGTGGTTCACCAAAACCAACTGGAACACCGGTTATAACCCCTGTAATGGCTCCCCCAACTGTGTCTCGATCCTTCCGCACTTGATCTATTAGATCAAACATTTTTTGTGCCATATCAGAGTCGGGACATCTCACATCATTGCTCTCAGTCTGCTTAAGATCAAGTTCCAAATAGCTCTTGCTGAGTGTTAAATCACCCACTTGAGACACATAAGCGAAACATTCGATACCTAACTGTAGAAGTGCTTGCTTTGCTATTGCCCCCGCAGCAACCCATCCTGCGGTTATTCGCGCAGAGCTTCGGCCCCCTCCTCTATAATCTCGAATGCCGTACTTTTCCTGATAGGTAAAGTCGGCATGCGATGGCCGGTATACGTCCTTGATATGGGTGTAATCTTTACTTTTTTGATCTTTATTCTTGATCAAAATAGTGATTGGAGCTCCTGTTGACTTACCTTCAAAAACTCCAGAAAAAAATTCGAAGCTATCTTCTTCTTTTCGCTGCGTTGTAATTCTTGACTGTCCGGGTTTTCTACGATTTAGCTCTGACTGGATAAATCCACTATCCAACGCTATCCCTGCTGGACAGCCGTCGATTGTTATCCCAACTCCCTCTCCATGTGATTCCCCAAAAGAAGTAATCTTGAAAATGCTTCCAATTGTATTGCTCATCCCTTTTAAGCTGGTTTTTTGAATAGTAAGTAGGCAGTAAAGCCCAAGATTAGAAAAATTAGAACATTGAGGACAGCAGTAACCCACGCGTTACCATTCAATGATTCCAGCTCATTGTCAGCTAGTGATATTTGGTCATAAAAATCACCTAGATCATTAGATGCAATCGACAGGTTCTTGCGACTTTCTCCATCAACAAACAATTGATATCTGGATTTTAATGTGTCGTATGTATCTGTGGATGGGTTAAAGAAAACCCATGAGAAGAAGTCAGACAAATTATAGTTTCCTGGTTCATTTGGAATGGCATAGAAGTCAAAACTTTTTACTCCTGTCACTTTCCCGGATGCCCTATTGACCTGTTGAGTTACATTCGGAGCATAGAAATCAAATCCACCTTGTTCTTTAGGAGTGGGCGGCTCAATAGCACTAATATTTCCTTCTCCTACAATGTCAAAGGAGTAATTAAAGCTTTCACCTGTATTTAAAGATTTCGTACTAATTTCTTCCGATAGGCGATAATTTCCCACAGCCACTAGGTCTCTCAATGGATGAGGTGGTAACGCTGATACTGTGACCTTTTTAGGTTTTGAGTAGAACGTCTCATAGTCCTCCTGACGGTTGCGACCGAAGAAAGAAGGATTCTTGGCCACCTTATACTTAATCATTTTCAAACCAACCGACGGAAACTCAATGTCTTGCTCAGTGAGTGGGTAGTAGGCAGTTTGATAAATTTTATATCGTGTGTAGCTGCGACCCCCAATGGTAACTGGGTCGCCAGAAATCTGATCAATGCTAAAATTCTCTTCCCAGCAGCCGGGTGGTTTAATCTTTTTCACCATCTCAGTAATCTGATTTGCCAAATCAAAGAACCTCATCTCAGCTCTATTCGCTTCGGCTACATAAAACGCAATTGTAGCTGTAAACCCCTCTCCAACATAAACGTCACTTTTATCCACTGACAGAGCCACAAAAGCATCCGCATCAATATCTACAAACTCCTGCTGCTGATTTCTGCCACCAAAAATTTCTTCAAACGGGTCCCTCCCAAACGAATTTCGTCTCGTCTGCCGCTGCACAGCCGCACCCACTTTAATTTGTGCTCCTTGAGATTTTACTTCTTTACCATTGATGGTCATGGAAAAGGGCTTCAGTAAAAATGTACCCTGTTCAGTGGCTTGATAGTTTTGAATGATACTTTGAGCAGATGACATCCTACCATTTACATAATTAGTGGTCGTAGATGATGAAGTACCTCTTTTTATAAAGCCATCAATGTTTGGAAAATCACTGTATTGCTTTAAGCGATCGTTCTCAACTTGTACGGTTATGGTAAAGTATTGATTAAGACCTATTTCATTTTGACCAATCTTAATACTGGCATCCTGCGCCCAAATCGTCCCCACCAGACAGAAAAAGAGCATACAACTTAAAGCTGCCTTATACGTTAATCTCATACCTTACTTGATTTGCTCAGAACTAAAACCCAAGACCATTATTTCCACAACAGAACGTCAAATTTAAAGCCTGAGTTTAATCATTAACAACTATTCACATGCTAGAGTATTTCAAAACTATTTTATCGAAAGTAAGCTTTGATAAGCGGTTATTCGAAAAAGAACTAAAGAAAGCCATCAAGTCACTCGTAGAAGATGAAATAGGTGAACTGAAAGAATGGTGTTACCGAAACTTTGGCAGTCAGCACCAACCGATCCTGGCTATCTGCTTCAAATAAAAAAGCCCCGATAAATCGAGGCATATCTTTATGGACATGGATAGCCTAATCTACCACTCTACCATCTTCTAACTGAATCACTCGTGATCCGTATTCAGCAAACTTCTCGTTGTGAGTCACTTGAATAATCGTCATTCCTTCGCTGTGAAGTTGTTTCAGTACATCCATCACTTCTTCGCCTTGAGATGAGTGTAGATTACCCGTTGGCTCATCTGCCAGAAGTAATTTCGGTTTCCCAATGATGGCCCTAACCACCCCCACTAATTGCTGTTGACCTCCAGATAGTTGTTCAGGAAAGAGATCCTTTTTGGCTACCATATTGAACCTGTCTAACATTTCAGCAATCATACTTGCTCGTTCTTTTCCCTTAATCCCTCTGTAAATCAACGGAGTTTCAATGTTTTCATACACGGTGAGTTCATCAATCAGGTGATATGCTTGAAAAATAAAGCCAATATGCTCTTTGTGAATCTTGGATATTCTTTTTTCTCGAAGCTTATGCACCGGCTCATCCATGAAATAATACTCTCCTTCTGATGGCCTATCCAGCATTCCAATAATATTGAGTAATGTGGATTTACCAGAACCGGACGGGCCCATAATACTGGCAAATTCTCCTTCATTGATCTCTAAATCAATTCCCTTCAAAATAAAGGTTCTCTGATACTTCGATTCAATGAATTTGCTAACGTCATTGAGTTTAATCATATAGTTCTATTTGAGTTTTTGAATTTAGTCAGTAAATCTAACCTTCTTGACAAAAGTTTTAGAAGATGATTGTACAAAGACTAAATAAACGGGACAAAAGTCAAAAGGATAGGAAATATTTATCCCAGCAATTCTATTTAGTATGAATAGCGGAGCTGGCCATAACCATCCAAGTTGAGCAAAATTTCAGTGTAATCTTCGGTACGAATAGAAGTTAAATCAAAGGATGTGGTCTTTTGAATGACAGCATCGCAAGCCTCTCCATTTTCCAAGATCATTTTCAGCTCCCGCTGAATCGGGAAGGATTCCAGTACTACACCTGCATCTATCATGGACACTTGCCATGAACTTCCATCACATCCAGAAGAGGAATAGGTAACTTCCAAACAATCATTAACAATTGTAACTTCTTCAATGGAAAAAATTGGGTTCGTATCAGCTTGATATCGATCAGGATCTATCTCAACAAACATATCGCATGCTGTAGAAACTGCAGTTTCATCTTCGCAAGCATTAAACATCGATAGCAAAGAAAAAAGAATAAACACTTTCAGGTAAGTAGTAGCCATATTTCGTAAACGTTCTGATCTACTACAGATTGCCCGCAAATTACCCTACCCCTGATTAAAGTAATTCATTTGCCAGATTTGCAAGCTCTGAACGTTCTCCTTTCTCTAGTGTAATATGTGCAAACATGGGGTGATCTTTTATCCTATCTATCAGATAGGAAAGTCCGTTAGATTGAGAGTCAAGATATGGTGTGTCAATCTGATAAATATCCCCTGTGAATATGATCTTAGTGTTTTCTCCAGCACGGGTGATAATCGTCTTTACCTCATGGGGTGTAAGATTCTGAGCCTCATCCACAATGAAGAAAATATTGGATAAGCTCCTTCCCCGAATGTAGGCTAGAGGTGTAATCATAAGTTTCTCTTGATTCACCATATCGGTAATCCTGGTGAACTCCTTGTCATTTTCCCTAAACTGGTGCTGGATAAATTTCAAATTATCCCAAAGAGGTTCCATATACGGATTAAGCTTCGACTTAATATCTCCTGGCAAGTAACCAATGTCTTTATTGCTCAAAGGCACAATCGGTCGCGCCAGATAGATCTGTTTGAAGTTTCTTCGCTGCTCCAATGCAGAGGCTAATGCTAGCAGCGTCTTACCTGTTCCTGCAACACCATTGATACTAACTAGCTTTATTTCTGGATTCAGCATGGCATGCATCGCAAACGTCTGCTCTGCATTTTTAGGCTTGATGCCATATACGGTTTGCTTTTCTACTTTTTCTACAGCATCATCTGTAGGATTGTAGTAACCGAGTACCGAATTTTTTTCACTCTTAAGGATGAAATAGTTATTTGCAGGGAATTTTTTCCTTTTCAGAATCTTTTTCCTATCGACAACATTCCTTTTGAAGAGTTCATCAATGTGTTCTGAATTGATATCCTCAAGTTCTGTCATCCCTGTGGTTAAAGTATTGACATTCTTGATTTTGCCCGTTTCATAATCTTCAGCAGGCAATTCCAAAGACTTAGCCTTTAACCTTAAGTTAATGTCCTTGGAGACCAAAATAACATTACGTTTCGGTTCCTGCTCCTTTACCGTCAATGCAGCATTCAAGATTCGATGATCATTCTTTCCATCATTGAATACCTGAGTAGCATCCAATGTACTCTTCGAATCCATGATCACCTTGAAACATCCCTTTGTCTTACCATTTAGTGGTATCCAG
>JABSPG010000263.1 GCA_013214445.1 Ekhidna sp.
TGTGAGGTGAATCGAACGATCTGTTTGAAAAGCCTGCTTTCAGGATCTACAGTAAGCTCTCTCAAATTCATATGTTGATTAGTGAAAAGAAATTCCAGTGAAGGATAGACCTCCTTCATGACGTCAATAAGATCTAAAATTTGGAGGTTCTTATCAACTAGGTTATAAACTCCACTTTCAACATTTTTGGTAATCACTTGAGTGAGGGATTGACACAAAGCATCCACATGGATGAATGCTCTAGATTGTTTTCCATTCCCATTGATTTGTATTCTGTTTGAAAAATTAGCGTCAAACATGAATCGGTTAATCACAGCATCAAAACGCATTGATTTACTGTATCCGTATACATTTCCACAACGAATATTAATGGAATTTTTCTTCTCTGCTAGTCTCTGTACATGTTCTTCACCTCGAAGTTTTGATATCCCGTAGAATGTAGAGGGGGCCGGTTCTGTCTCTTCATTGGCTATCTCTGTGCTTGCACCATAGACAGAAGTGCTACTGAGGTAAATAAACTTTGAGATGTTAGATTCTTCTGCGGAATACACTACTTCTGCAGTCCCCCAGTGGTTAACCTGCTCATAAAAATGGGGATCGGTATTGGCAAAAGGAGTGGTTACTACCGCAGCTAGGTGAACGACAACATCGGTTTCTTTCATCAGTTTTTTGAGAGCTCTTGTGTCGAGAATGTCCCCTCTTACAGCACGGATTTTATTTGTATTCTCAAAGGTGTTTCCTAAAAAGAAATTGTAGTGTCCTTTACTTAAATTATCATAAACAATGACCTGATCTATGGCGTCATGTTCAGCTAAGTGTTTAACTAGCTTAGTTCCTATATATCCGGCACCACCGGTGATTAGTACTCTCATTACTATTTTATCTCTCGTCTTATTTTACTAGATCTGTATGGAGGCCACATTCAACTTTGTTAAGACCAAACCATCTAGCCTCTCTTTCTTGCATGTCTAGATCCATTTTTCTGGTGCATGGTTCACAGCCAATGCTTATGTATCCCTTTGCATCTAATGGGTGCTTGGGAAGGTCGTATTCTTTTATGTAAGCAAATATTTTCCTATTGTCCCAATCCAGCATTGGGTGAAATCGAACGCTATCAAAGGGTGCTGGTTGCTCTACTTTCATGGCTTTTCTAACGGCACTTTGATCGCCACGAACGCCATTAATCCAGACATCATGAGCCGCCAGGACAGACTCCATAGGTTGCGTCTTGTTGAGATAGCAACAATGATCTGGATCAGTTGTAAACATCAATTTGCCATTTGTTTCACGTTGCATGAACTTAGGTGTATGAGGTTTAAGGTCTACTATCTGCAGGTCAAGAAGTCTCGCTACTTCGTCTCGGAATGAAATGGTTTCAGGAAATAGGTAACCCGTGTTGATGAAGTAAACTGGAATACTATTATCTATATTGCTGATAATGTGAAGCATAGGAATGCTGTGCGTCTGAAAGGACGAAGTAGTGAATAGCTTTTTCCCTTCGGATTTATACTCAGCTATCTTTTGTTTAATCTCTTCTATTTCCATAGTATGATATTGAAAGCAAAACAATAGCAGTCCCAAATAAATTCATAGCCTTTCGAAACATCTTTGCAAAAGGGGATGTTATACGATCTGATTAATATAATCCATGCATAGAGTTACCGTAAAAAGGAAAGAGCACTTTAATGCTGCACATAGGTTGTACAACCCTAGTTGGAGTGATGAGAAGAATGAACAGATCTTCGGAAAATGCAATAATCCAAACTGGCATGGGCACAATTATGAGGTGATTGTAAGCTTAACTGGGGAAGTTGACGAACAAACCGGATATGTATACGATATGAAGAAGTTGAGTGATCTGATCAAAGATGAAGTACTAAATCGGTTTGATCACAGAAACTTGAATTTAGACGTTGAAGAATTTAAAAACATTATCCCAACTGCGGAGAATATTGTGAAGGTCATTTACGATCTCTTGAGAGTTAAGATTGAAGAGCAGTATGAGGTGAAAATAACATTATATGAAACAGAAAGAAACTTTGTCGAATACCCAGCTTAATTATGACCAACACGGAGATGATCACTCTGGCTGGTCGATCGACACCCCTTTAAGACCAGATGCTTTTGAACAAGATGATGATCTAAAAATCGAGCTGATTCAGAAGCACTTCAAAGAGATCATGCAGATCCTCGGTTTGGACCTTTCTGATGATAGTTTGAAGGGAACTCCTTATCGTGTCGCTAAGATGTATGTGCAGGAGGTGTTCTCTGGCCTAAATCCTGCCAACAAGCCGGATATCAAATTATTTGATAATAAGTACCAGTATAAAGAAATGCTGGTGGAAAAAGACATTACGTTTTATTCTAACTGCGAACATCATTTTGTTCCAATAACCGGTAAAGCTCATGTAGCTTATTTTTCCAGGGGAAAAGTAATTGGTCTATCCAAGATTAATCGAATTGTTCAATACTACGCAAAGCGACCTCAAGTACAAGAGCGATTGACAATGCAAATAGGAGAAGATCTGAAGGAAATATTGCAGAGCGATGACATTGCTGTAGTAATTGATGCCGTTCACCTGTGTGTTTCCTCCAGAGGAGTAGAAGATACGAACAGTAGAACAGGCACTTCATTCTTTAGTGGCAAATTCGAGGATAAAGATGTCCGTAATGAGTTTCTGAATTACATCAATTCTTCGGCCAAGGCTTAAGTAGTTAGAAAAGCAACTTCTTAAATCCGTGTAATCGTTTTCTTTCAATAGTTGTTGACATATCTTTGCGCTCTATTTTGAAAACGATAAAGAAAACATGGATAAGTTATTCTATTTGGTGCCAGCTCTGGGACTACTAGGGCTTCTCGTTATGATCATCAAATCTCGCTGGGTCTACAAGCAAGATGCCGGTGACGATAAGATGCAAACCCTTGCTAATTACATAAGAGAGGGTGCGTTGGCATTTCTTAGTGCTGAATACAGAATTCTTGCAATATTCGTCGTTATTGCTGGAGCACTTTTGGGAGTAATTTCGATGATGGTAGAAACTACTCACTGGTTCATCATTGTAGCATTTGTTATTGGGGCATTTTTCTCTGCCTGGGCGGGAAACATTGGTATGAGGATTGCTACCGCAGCAAACGTCCGAACGACCCAAGCTGCGAGAACAAGTCTTCCTCAAGCATTAAAGGTTTCATTCACAGGAGGTACTGTAATGGGATTAGGAGTTGCTGGGTTGGCAGTTTTTGGGCTTAGCATTCTATTTATTCTATTATTTCAATTCTTCATGGGCGGCCAATGGACTGCCAATGGAGTAAACGACATGACTGTAGTGCTTGAGGCACTTGCAGGTTTCTCACTAGGTGCTGAGTCTATTGCACTTTTTGCTCGTGTTGGAGGAGGTATTTATACCAAAGCTGCTGATGTTGGAGCTGACTTGGTAGGTAAAGTTGAGGCTGGAATCCCAGAGGATGATCCAAGAAACCCAGCAACGATTGCTGATAATGTTGGCGACAATGTTGGTGATGTTGCTGGTATGGGTGCTGACCTTTTCGGATCTTATGTGGCTACTGTCTTGGCATCCATGGTTCTAGGTAATTATGTAATCCGAGACATGGGTGGATCAATTGATGATGCTTTTAACGGGATTGGGCCAATTCTTCTTCCTCTAGTAATCGCTGGATTGGGAATTATATTCTCAGTACTTGGGACTTTTGTTATCAATATCAAAAGCAATGAATCTAAAGAGAGTGAGGTTCAGGGAGCTTTAAATAAAGGAAACTGGGGTTCCATTCTCTTGACAGCTGTTGCATGTTGGTTCATAATTAAGCTCATGCTTCCTGAGACCATGACCATGATATTCTTTGGTGAAGGTGAAGTTACAGTGCTTTCAAGACATGTATTCTATGCGGTCCTTATCGGACTATTTGTAGGTGGTGCTATTTCATATTTCACTGAATATTATACAGGTCTGGGTAAGAAACCGGTGTTGAATATTGTGCAAAATTCAGGTACTGGTGATGCAACCAATATCATTGCTGGACTTTCTACAGGAATGATCTCAACCTTCTTTCCAATCCTACTTTTTGCAGGAGCAATTTGGGGAGCATATGCATTGGCTGGTTTCTATGGTGTAGGGATCGCTGCTTCTGCAATGATGGCTACTACTGCTATGCAGTTGGCTATTGATGCTTTTGGTCCTATTGCAGATAATGCTGGAGGAATCGCTGAAATGAGTGAGCTGCCGAAAGAAGTGCGTGAAAGAACCGATATTCTTGATTCGGTTGGAAATACGACAGCTGCAATCGGTAAAGGATTTGCCATAGCATC
Organism: Ekhidna sp.; assembly: GCA_013214445.1. Classification (GTDB taxonomy): domain Bacteria; phylum Bacteroidota; class Bacteroidia; order Cytophagales; family Cyclobacteriaceae; genus Ekhidna. Next base: position 4,323 of record JABSPG010000263.1, read on the forward strand.
TGCTGCTTTGACTGCCTTAGCCCTTTTTGCTGCTTATGTTACTTTCACAGGCATTGATGGGATCAACATCTTTAAAGCAGACGTACTGGCAGCCTTATTCATTGGTGGTATGGTTCCAGTAGTTTTTTCAGCTCTTGCTATGAGATCAGTTGGAAAAGCCGCAATGGAGATGGTGAAGGAAGTAAGAAGGCAGTTTAAGGAGATACCTGGTATCATGGAAGGAACTGGGACACCTGAATATGGTAAGTGCGTTGATATTTCCACAAAAGCAGCTTTAAAGGAAATGATGCTTCCTGGTGCGATTACAATTGTTGCACCGATTCTAATAGGATTCCTTATGGGTCCAGAATCTTTAGGTAGTTATATGGCGGGTGTTGCTGTTTCTGGTGTGCTTTGGGCCATCTTTCAAAACAACGCAGGTGGAGCTTGGGATAACGCCAAGAAATCTTTTGAAGCAGGTATTGAAATAGATGGTGAAATGACGTACAAAGGTTCTGAGGCTCACAAAGCGGCTGTGACCGGCGATACAGTTGGAGATCCATTTAAAGATACTTCAGGTCCTTCAATGAATATATTAATCAAGTTGACTTGTCTGGTAGGATTAGTAATTGCTCCAATCTTGGGAGAAGTTTACGGATCAGGACACGGTGCTAAGCAGGAGATGAGTGTTGAAGTAGTGGTTGAGGATGATGGAAGCACAATGATTTCTGTTGATGGGGAAGAAATTGTGGAAAAGGAAATTACTAAGGAGGTCAGAGTTGAGATGGAAACAAAGGAGGGAGATCAAGTAGAAGCTACTGTTACTACGACTATAGTTGAAAATGGAGAGGAAACAACTGAGGTAAAAACCTTTACTGGTACGAAAGAAGAAGTTCAAGCTCAGATAGATGAGATGAACTAGACTAAATGAATAGATTATTCAACCCTGGCTTTTCCTGAAGTCAGGGTTTTTTTGTGCCTTTAGTTAAATTTCCATGGTGTCTGAGAAAGAGTTATTTCAAATTGCTGAGGATTGGTTCGAATCAAAAAAATGGGAATCATTTGATTTTCAAAGAAAGACATGGCAAGCATACCTATCAGGAAAGAGTGGCTTACTAAACGCGCCTACTGGCTCGGGAAAAACCTATGCTCTTTGGATACCATGTGTTCTGGAGTTTCTCAGAAGTAGTAAAAAGTACGATGTAAAACCAGAATTGCAGATCTTGTGGATTACTCCTTTGCGAGCATTGGCAAAGGACATCCAATCTGCTATGCAAGACTTTTGTGATGATCTGGATCTTCGGTGGACTATCGGTCTACGAACTGGCGATACCTCTACTTCAGAAAGACAAAAGCAAAAAAAGAAAGCCCCACAATGTCTGGTAATTACACCAGAAAGCTTGCATGTATTGCTAAGTCAGAGCGACTATCCCAATTATCTGAAAAATGTAAAAAGTTTGATAGTTGATGAGTGGCATGAGTTAATTGGGACGAAAAGAGGAGTTGCTACAGAACTTGCCATTTCACGAATCAAAAAGCTCACAAACAATAATCTCAAGGTCTGGGGAATATCAGCAACGATTGGGAATCTACCTCAGGCAAGAAGGGTGTTGCTTGGAGAAGATTTAAAGTCAGAGGCAGTTACCATTAAAGCTGAGGTAGAAAAGCAGATTATTGTCGAGTCTGTTTTACCAGAAGAAGTAGAACGGTTTCCTTGGTCAGGTTACTTAGGGATCAGATTGTTAGACAAAGTACTGCCGGTAATTGAGCGTAGCAATACTACGCTTCTATTCACAAATACCAGACCGCA
>JABSPG010000264.1:0-4090 GCA_013214445.1 Ekhidna sp.
AGGGTGTGACTGATGTTGTAGATTATAGCTTTGAACAACAAGGAAATGTTCTTATTGAATCAAGTATCGAAATCAGACAGGATCTTGTAGGTTTTTTAGAAGGAGCCTTCTTTATTGATGCAGGAAACATTTGGCAAGTACGCGAGACACTGGTTGGTCCTGACTTAGAAGGTGATGACGGAATATTTGATGTAAATAATTTCCTAGAGGAAATGGCTGTAGGTACAGGAATAGGTCTCCGTTTTGATCTACAATTTCTTATTTTCCGAGTAGACCTTGGATCAAAATTGATAGATCCAGCCCAAAAGCGAGGTGAAAGATTTGTTGGTAAAGAATTCTTCACCAATTTCAGAAGAAATACTGAAGTCAATATTGGAATTGGATACCCATTTTAATGAAGCAACTGGAAAAAGAACATATAGCAAATTGGTTTATGAGTCTGCAAGACCAAATTTGCAATTCTCTTGAGGAAATAGATGGTAGTGCAAAATTTGAAGAAGATCAATGGTCAAGGCCTGAGGGTGGAGGTGGAAGATCAAGGGCTATTAAGAATGGTCCACTGATAGAAAAAGGGGGAGTGAACTTTTCAGCAGTCTCAGGACCCACCCCTGAAAAAATTCTTGCAGCACTGAAACTATCCATGGCAGATTTTTTTGCAACAGGTGTATCCATTGTTCTGCATCCGCAAAATCCATGGGTTCCAATTATTCACATGAATGTTCGCTACTTCGAAATGAGTAATGGTGTCTGGTGGTTTGGGGGCGGCATTGACCTCACCCCACATTATGTGATTGAAGAACAAGCCAGAGCCTTTCATCAGCACTTAAAGGACATATGCGACAAACACCACCCAGACTTCTACTTCAAGTTCAAACGCTGGGCTGATGATTACTTCTATGTCAAACACCGATCAGAGACAAGGGGAATTGGTGGGATATTCTTTGATAGACTAACAGACAAAGAAGGAAGAACAAAAGAAGAACAATGGGATTTTGTCAAAGACGTGGGCCAAACTTTTATCCCTGCCTACTCCGATGCTGTAGAAAAAGTTAGGCACAAAGAGTGGTCCGATGAAGATAAGTTATGGCAAAAGATACGAAGAGGTAGATACGTAGAATTCAACCTAGTACACGACAAAGGCACAAAGTTCGGATTAGACACGAATGGAAGAACAGAGTCAATTTTGATGAGTATGCCTCCAGAAGCAAATTGGGCATACGAGTATCAACCCAAAACTGATTTACAGCGAGCAACTTTGGAGGCCTTAAGAAAGGATATCGACTGGGTGTAATGCCCTTTCAAAACAATCTTGAGGTTATGGTTATAGCATATTGAACTTTTCCATAAGGGACTCCTTGTAGGAAGCACCTATCGAAAAAGTTTTTTCACCAATATGCACTTGCAGATCTTCAATCTTATGGATTTTGTTTCGATTAATTATGTAGCTGCGATGGACTCTACTAAAGATACTTTCGGGTAACCTTTTCTCGATCCCTTTCATGGTGTGATGAACTATGTGCTTCTTACCACTTTCCGTGTTAAATATCACATAGTCCGCAAGAGCTTCAACAAAAAGGACATTATCATAGCTTAACCTAAAAAGTTTACCATCGCTCTTCACATAAATGTGGTCCTCCTTCTCAGCTATCAGTTTCTCCTTCTCTAGATTCTCCTTCACTTTATTCACGGCTTTCATAAACCGTTCATATTCAACCGGTTTTACCATGTAATCGGCAACAGAATCTTCAAAAGCCTCGATAGCATATTCCTTTTTGGAAGTAACGAGGATGACATTGTAGGCGTGCTGTAGGTTCTTCACTAGATCAAGACCACTCATTCCGGGCATTTCAATATCCAGAAAAACGATATCAACATCATTCGCGCTCTCACCTATAAGAATATCATGCGCCTCCTGAGTGTTGTCTAAATCATGCGTTAGGACAAGAGAATCGGTTTTATCAATAAATTTCTTGAGAACAAGACGCGACATTTTGTCGTCATCTACTACCATACAATTAAGAGCCATTATTTCTTATTTACGATTAAGTGAATATACTTTCCTATGATATCAAATTCAATGTTTACTGAACGACCAACAGAAAGCTGATTGAAATTGGTATATTCAAATGTGTAAGGAATTATTGCCACAGAAAAGAATTTCTTATCAACGTTGAAACAGGTTAAGCTAGTACCATTGATACAAATACTTCCTTTTTCTACCACTAATCCATCTTCCTTTAATTCAAAGGTAAATAACCAGCTACCATCCTCATCACTTACTGAAACCACCTTAGCCACGGTATCTACATGTCCTTGCACAATATGACCATCAAACCTACCATCTGCTTTCATACATCGCTCCAGATTCACTTGATCACCCACCTGAACTTCGCTTAGATTGGATTTTTTTAAAGTCTCATCTATAGCAGTGACCCAGTGCACATCACCTTCGATGCTAGTCACAGTCAGACAGACACCATTATGCGAGATACTTTGATCTATTTTTAACTCTTCAGAAATATTTGATTCGATAGCAAACGCTTTGTTGGTTCCTTCAGAAGATATTTCTTTTACTTTCCCTACTGTTTCAACTATTCCTGTAAACACGCTGATTAATTTTAAGCCCTCAAATTAGACGAATTGGAAGATTCCTACAAGCATAAAGGCTTACGTAAACAATTAGTTCGAGAAGTTGCAGAAAAAGGCATCTATGACAGACGTGTTTTGGATGCAATTAACGTCATTCCAAGACATTTCTTTTTTGATCCCATTTTTGAAACCCACGCCTATGAAGATAAGGCATTTCCAATAGAAGTAGGTCAGACGATTAGTCAACCTTTCACCGTAGCATTTCAATCACAATTATTAAAAATCAACAAAGGAGACAAAATCCTTGAAATAGGGACTGGTTCTGGCTATCAAGCCTGCGTACTAGTAGAACTCGGTGCAAGAGTTTACACGATTGAATACCAGAAGAAACTATATCAAAAGGCAATTAGGTTTTTACCTAAGTTGGGGTATCAACCCCATATGTACCATGGAGACGGATCTAAAGGTATGTCCAAATTTGCCCCGTACGATGGAATCATCGTGACTGCAGGTGCCCCTACTGTGCCTAACGAACTTATTCAACAATTGAAAGTGGGTGGGAGACTAGTAATTCCGGTGGGAAACAATGAGACACAATCGATGGTCCTGATCGAAAAAATTACCGATAACAAAATCAGAAAGAAACAATTTGAGAATTTCAGCTTTGTACCTTTGCTAGGAGAAAAAGGTTGGTCAGACTCCAAAACTTAAAGATTCAACTTAATGAAAAAGATAAAAAAGTGTAAGGATTCGTTTGTCACAATGACCGAATTAGTCTTACCAAACGACACCAATGGATTAGACAATCTGATGGGGGGACGACTGATGCACTGGATGGATATTGCTGCAGCTATAGCAGCACAAAAGCACTCAAACAGAATCGTAGTTACTGCTTCTGTTGATAATATTTCTTTTTCAGAACCCATTCGAAAAGGAAACGCTGTAACTATCTCAGCTTTCGTTACAAGGGCGTTTAGCTCCTCTATGGAGGTATACATGGAGGTAGTAGCAGAGGATATTCCGGCAGACAAGAAAGTACATACCAATAAAGCCTTCTTCACTTTTGTCGCTGTAGACCAAACAGGAAAACCTATAAATATTCCCGAAGTAGAACCAGATACTGATTTAGAAAAAGAGCTCTATGAAGGTGCACTAAGAAGAAGACAACTTAGGCTAGTTCTGGGGGGTAGAATGAAACCTAGTGACGCAAAAGAGCTAAAGTCGATTTTTGATCTAGAAGACTAACTATTTGATGGAAGATCAAAACCTATATCTACTAATAAACGAAGAAATTTATCTGCTTCCGGAGGATCGGAATGCCGCAGGTCTTGAAATCAAACAAACGGAAATTCAAAGTTTAGAACAGACTGATAAAGTAGTATCCCAAGTTAGTGAGCCAGAACCATCACTGGCAAAAACCTCAGAATCAAATCAAACAGAAGAAAATCAACCACCTTCCGCAGATCAGATAAAAGGCTCACCCAAAATACCTTCACCCAAA
>JABSPG010000264.1:4100-6099 GCA_013214445.1 Ekhidna sp.
AGAAAAGGATATCTTAAATGAGAAGGATAAAACTGTCAACTTCGACACAACTTCGAAGCAGACTATAGCAGATCAAGAATTTCCTCTAGCTGTATTTCACTCAAGTTCGGAAAAAGATGAAAAAGAACTACTCGGAAAAATCATTAGCGCTTGTAAAGTGCCCGAAGATCAGTATAGCATTTTTAGTAATGGATTTGATCAGGCGGTGAAATTCAAAAAAGCGTTGGTATTTGTGCCTGAAGCAAAAGCATTCTATACTCCCATCCCGTATAAGGGAAGCTATTTTCTTTGTTCAAAGCCACTGTCACATCTGATGTCAGATCAAAGTGAAAAGGCTAAACTCTGGACTGCATTACAAAAATTTGTTTTGGAGTAGCATAAAAGAAGAATCTTTTAAGGTAATCCCTTACTGACTTTATTCATTTTGCCGAGTGCATTAGCCAACGTAATATATTCACTTTGGTAATATGAAAAAGTCCAGACCACCTTACCACAAGATGCATTTGAAAAATGCAAAAAGATTAATATTTCAAACACTAGCTGTACTCTTTTTGACTGTGTTTTTGAGTCCTGCAAAAGCTCAAATGACAGTAGCTTCTGCTAACACTGATTTGCAACCGAAAGAAAGTAAGAAAGCAATCAAAGAAGCCCCTCCATCAATACAAAAAGATGCAGAGTCAGTTTATGTAAGTGAATCTGAACGAGTGTATGTTAACAAGGACTTACCTATTTACTTGAAATTCTCCACATCGCCGGACGGAGAAGTCTATAGTCTAAAAAGTGAACAGCACCCTGAAGATACTGAGCCCTTCTACCTGGATACTGAAGGAGCAAATTACATTCGATCAAAATGGGCCATCGACTCTGAAACAAAGGAATATGCAATGCCCATGAGAGAAATCCAAATGGAGCTATATGCGGATAGTAAATCCCCCCTTGTTTCTCCAAAAATCTCAGCTTCCAATAAATATAGAAGTGGAGCAGAGACATACTATGGAGCTGATATGCAAATCAACTTGGATACTTGGGATGCTCAGTCAGGAGTGAAGAATAGTTTTTGGAGTGTTAATAATGAAGCATGGAAAGCCGGCACATCAACTTTCAATTCACGACCTTCGGGAAAGTATTCTTATACATACTATGCTGTAGACAATGTAAACAATTATTCAGAGCCATCAGAAATATCTTTTGTTTATGACAAGACTGCCCCCAAGACCAGTCTTCAAAAGACAGAGCTAGGCACCTATGTCTTTGGCCCAAAAACCTCACTAACTTTTCAAGTTGAGGAAGAACATTCAGGACTTCAAAAGACTTATTTCAAGCTCGATGGAATGGAATCTCAAGCAGTCACAAAAGGTCAAGTAGTGCCTTACAGCACCAAAGATGGCCCTTATACTATGGAGTATTACAGTGTAGACAATGTTGCCAATAATGAAGATCTTAAAAAACAAGAAATCTACTTTGATAAAATTGCACCGACGAGTGAGCTCTTAGCAAGTCCTTCATTCGATAGCAACAGCATACTATTTGTTTCAGGAACTTCAGAGATCTCGTTTGAATCCACTGACAATAAAGCTGGCGTTAAGGAAACTACTTTCACCACAAGGGGATTTCGTAAGGAGCAATTTGCAGACCCAATTTCCCTTGAGAATTTTCATGGTATTACTTCCATAACTTATTTCTCAGAAGACAAAGTAAACAATGTGGAAGCAACCCAATATCAAAAAATGTTTGTTGACACACTACGTCCCAGTAGCACATTAAAGTTTGTTGGCGACTATTTTGAGGTGGCTGGCAGATATTATCTAAATGAAGATACCAAAATCAAATTGACTGGTAGTGATCTGAATTCCGGGGTTGCAAAAGTAGAGTATGGAGGAATAGGTGCAGACTTTAAGACATATGAAAATGAGTTTTCACTAACTAAGGAAGGTCACTTTGGAATGATGTATCGTGCAATAGATAATGTCGACAATGTAGAATACTCCAATAGTGTAGA
>JABSPG010000265.1 GCA_013214445.1 Ekhidna sp.
CCAGACAGGTACTTGAAGAATTTTACTAGGTTTGGAACTCTGATTTTGAGTGGATCAAATTCAGGGGAAGCTTACATTGTATGTATTAAACGGAAAAAGCAGAACCTTGTATTTGACTTTTAGGTCAGTAGGAGAGAAGTATAGATATATGGATTGGAAAAATCGTCTAAGCTTTTAAATCTTTCCTGTTGAGAATCCAATTGATGAAAAGTGCAAACACGACTCCCCAACCAATTGCAATCATCCATTCGTACCAAAAGATATCATCTTTAATTTCTTGGAAGAAATATCGCGCAAACGGGCTTTCATATACTTTTCCAGTTAGCTTTTCCAGTGAGTAGATTGGAAAGAACTTAACTAAATGATCTGTGTATCCTTCGGCAAACGGAGCAAATTCGGCAATAGAGGTTATAATTGGCTCAAATACCAAGCTATAGAGCATGGTAATTACGATGGCAAAGCCTGCTTTTTTAATCACTAAGGCTAAGCAAAATGCAAACATGCTGAAGACGACCAACTGAACAAAGTAACCAAGGAGATATTCTAATTCTGAAAAGACATACTGCAAGTCAGTCACGTGAGAGTAGCTAAATCCAGCTACAAGTCCTGAAACAAAAAGGACAAGTGTACAAATGGCTGAAAGAAACAGGATCAGCGAAAATTTTGACATCAAGAATTCTTTCTTGCTTACTCCATCAATGATGTTTTGTCTTAAAGTATTGTAAGTCAACTCATTGTTTACGGACACAATGACAATAAATGAGATTAAGACTTTCACAAAAGAAGCAAGCCACACGGTGTTTTGCCAGATATCAGGAAAATCATAGATTGGGATGATGGATGGATCTATGCCGTCAAAATCAATCTCTTTGCTTTTAAGCCATTCTAAGAAGAATATCCCTCCATTGGTGATGATTAATTGAGCAATTAGATACAATCCAAAGAGGATCCAAAATACCCTGTAGTGTTTGAGTTTAAGCCATTCAAGTGTAAAAGCTCTAATCATTTTCTTTGAGGATTTTTAGAAATTCTTGTTCAAGTGATTTAGACTGAGGTATGAGTCTTTGTAGTGTAATTCCCTTATCAAAACAGAATGCATTGACATCTTTTGCAGAATACCCCTCTTTTAGGAATGCCATCAGTGATCCATTGCTTCTTTCAATTTTTTCAATTCCTTCGAAACTTTCGACTGAAGGAAGTAACGTATCAATGTCCTCTGAAGAAATTTCTACTGAGTTAGTATCTCCTAAAATCTCATGAACTGAGCCTTCATGGAGTTTTACTCCCTTCCTTAAAATACAAAAATCGGTACAAACCTTCTGGACTTCATCTAATAGGTGGCTCGCCATGATAATGGTCTTTCCCTGGTCTGCAATACCTTTGATAAGTTCTCGAACCTCAGCAATCCCTTCTGGATCTAATCCGTTGGTGGGTTCATCTAGCATCAAAACAGGTGGATCCGATAGCAAAGCAGCTGCTAGAGATAGCCGCTGTTTCATTCCTAAGCTATAGGTCTTGAATTTGTCATTTCTTCGTTCGTAAAGGTTTACCTGCTTTAGGATCTTATCAATACCATCAGTACCACATTTTTTTATGTGGGCAATGATTCGAAGATTTTGAGAGGCCGTGAGGTAACTGTAGAAACAAGGCGTTTCAAGAATAGAACCTATGTTTTGTCTAGCTTCTACATTGCTCATGCCCCCAAACCACTCGAAAGACCCACTTGTGGGAGCGACTACTTCAAGTATCATTCCTAGTGTGGTGGTCTTTCCACTTCCATTGGGTCCTAATATGCCATAGACTTGTCCCTGCTCAATGCTGAGATCCAGTTGATCGACAGCTGTAAGCTTTCCATATTTTTTAGTGAGTTTATTGATTCGTAATACACTCATTTGAAACTAAATCTATCGCTGAACATTGGTAGCATATCAGAGCTTTGAAAGCTCTCCAATAAGGTTGGTATTTTCCCAAAAGGAATATCTCCTCGTAGATAGAAAGCTATGGCATTTTCTTCTACAGATGTAAAACCTACATATTCATCTTCTTTTCCAATAATCCTCATTTCTTGTTTTCCAAGAATGGTCATATACTCCTCAAACCCTTCTTCTTCATATTTTTCCAAAAGCTCTTTATAGTCTTTGGTAGCAGCTGTAGCAGAGTCCAGTGTGTATATCAAGATTTTATCAATGTCATTTACCATGGCATTGAAATTTGGGTCTTGAGCAATGTTAGCCATTCTCAACGTACTAGGATATAGACAAATGGGATTCATCCATGTAGAAGTTCGCCTTGGTTCGGCGTATTCTTTAATGATGGATTCTTGTCCAGTAGTAGTGTATGCAAAAGATATTATAGAGATAAGAAATAAGATTTTTCTCATAGAAGAACTAAGGTTTTGATAAAAGAACAACTCAGTGATCCATCATTGAATCACTGAGTGCTTGAAATAATTATTTACTCTTCATCCCCATCCAAATTCTTCAAATATTTCAGCTCGCTCATTCGCATCATACTAGCTAGCTTGGAAACCTGCTTTAAGTCGATGACTCCATATAGACTTACCATTGCAAATTTTTCCTTACCTCCAGCAACTAGGATAAGCTCTTCAATAATGCCTTCTTTTTCTTTGATGGATATCTTCACATTTTCTTCCGCATCCTTTACAGTCATTAATTCCTCATAACCTGCTTTCGAAACGTCGCTAATTGCACTACTGTAAAGTCCTTTGGGATCTGAAACTTTCTCACTGGCAACAACTTTCATTCCTTTCAACTTGCTGATTACGTCTAGGAATTCTTTCTCATCATCTGTGTTGCCTTCCATCTCGGTAAACAAGGAGAACATCTTGCTGCTTACAGATACTTTGGTGAAAGTCTCGTCATCTTCAAATTTGTCAAAGTACTTTGATACAACAGCTCCCTGGCCAAATGCAAAACTGGCAGCAGAGAAAACAAACAGTGTTAATACAAACTTTTTCATTTTATTCTTTTTTTCAATTTCTAACTCAATACTTGTGTGATGTCGGCTGCAGAACTTAAGAATCATCTTGTAACTCTTCCTTAGCTTTGTTAATCTTCGTTAACTCCAGCGTGTGGTCTTGCCCTTGTTTCAACTCCGATCCAATCATTAGCAGGGCTTCTTTTGTTGCCTGCAATGCTTTTTCAGGATCATCGATCGCAAATGGATCTTTTTTTGCGTCATTGAATACCAAACCAGCGGTAATGAGCCCTATGGTGATAGTAGCTGCTGCAGATAACCATGTTTTCTTACGAAGCGTACTAGTGCTTCCTTCATAAGATACTTTTTTTTGATCAGCCAGATACCTAAAGTACTGTCCTTCGTTTCCCAATGCCGGATTCTTTTTAAAGTGCTCTTTTATCAGAGTCTCTTCCTCCAGACTGGTCTCACCATTCCAGTACTTTTCCAGTAGTTTATCAATTTGCGACCCCATAAGCATCTATTTTTTGCATGGCTTCTTTTACTTTTTTCCTAGCTCTATGAATATTGACTTTTACATCACTTTCAGAAAGACCAGTAGTTTCAGCTATATCTTGGTAGCTCATGTCTTCCACCTCTCTGAGGTGGAAAACCTCCTGCTGCTTTGAAGGCAAGGTCTCCACGATAGAAGCCATTTGAGACATAAAGTCGTTTGTGATGGCTTTCTCTTCAACCGTACCTGAATATCTCATATTTACCACCTTTTCATCCAAGTCTGCGTATCTGTTTCTTCGAATGATCTCGATGCATCGATTTCTGACAATGCGAAAAGTCCACGCGTTGACCTTTTCTACTTTGTCTAGATCCTTTCTAATAGTCCAGATTTTTGTCAGGCAGTCTTGAACTACATCTCTTGCTGTCTCTGGCTCATGTACGATTGATAAAGCATATCTGTACATTCCGTCAGAAGCAGGTAAGATGTGCGTATGGTAAAGTTTCTGTGACATTCAGCTAGTTGATGTAGAGCTAGATCTAAAAGTTACAACTAGTTTCAAAAAAAGGTAAAATTATTTTCTTGACTAGATCAAATAGTGACTGACAGTATTCTGTGATTGCTACTTACTTGCTAATCGATGATTTTTAATTGCAATTCACAATGACGTAATTATCAAAAAAGTCTGGGTCGAATCTTAGCCTCGACTGAAAAGACTAATCCGTCAGCACATTGGTAATGAAGGTAGACTTGGTCAAGAGCCATAGCATTAAAAATAAAGCTCCCCACTTCAGATATACGTAGTAGAAGTCTGTGGTGTCTTTGTACTTGGTCTCTTTGATCTCAGCTTTTTCTAGCTGGTCAATTTCATCGAATACCTGTACCAAAGCTTCTTTGTCAGAGACACGGTAGAATTTCCCATTACCAATCTTAGCTATTTCCCTTAAAGTAGTCTCATCAAAAGTATTTTCTACCATTCTGGGTCGTCCAAAAAAATCTGTCCCAAAAGGCACTTTGCCTTCTCTTCCTATCGCGATCACATACATTTTGATATTGTATGCATTTGCAAGGTTGGCTGCTGTAATAGGATCCACATTTCCTGCGGTGTTGTCTCCATCACTGAGTAGGATCATCACTTTTGATTCGGAAGCAGACTCACGAAGGAAATTGATACCAGAGGTAATGGCGTTTCCAATAGCTGTTCCTCTACTCTCAATTTTATCAAAATCTATCTCTTCTATCAATTCATACAGAAGCCCATAGTCGGTTGTCAGGGGACAGGATGGGAGGGCATCACCTGAGAAGATCACCAATCCAATTCGATCCTGAAACCGACCGGACACAAAATTTCTAGCCACGTCTTTAGCTGCCTCCAACCTATTTGGCTGAAAGTCCATGATCTGCATCGATTCAGAGATGTCAATATTTAAAACAATATCTATACCCTCACTCCATTGCTCTACTTGTTCATTGGTTGTCTGTGGTCTAGCTAAACTCGTAATGATCAGAATTAAACTCAGGATGAAAAAGATTGGAGGGATAAATCTCAAAAACGTGATTGGGTCACTTTTAAGATCCTTCTTTGTAAGTGCCACAGGGAGTTTTTGGCTAAACTGATTTTGGATCAACCAACGAAGGATAAAAAGTAAAGGGATCGCCAGCAATGCGTAAAACCAGATAGGAGTGGCCCAATCAAAGCTTTGAAGTTTCGCTGGGGCAAACCAGTCAAGTGAAAACCAATTGGCTACTTTACTTTCCATGTCGAATCTCCATTACTTTTTTGCTGTATCGGTCTTGTGTGAAATCTTCAATCTGTTGAAAGTCTTGAAAGACATTCTCTTGTATACGCCTGCCATAAACCACACGATCGATGGATTTTAGCGGATCATTTAGCTCTTTTGTGAAATCTTCTGCAAGAATTTCTTTTGTGGTCATGACTGAAAAAGGCACCTTTTCCAACCTTTGCTGGTATTGTTTCCAGCTTGATAAAGCCTGTTCCGCGAGGTTTGGTTCTGGATCGACTTTCAGTTGTTTGATGTATGCAGAAAATGTTTCTGAGAATTTCTCATATTGTTTTCTAAGCCTCCTTAGTTTGATCCACTTTATTATTCGCTTACCAAATATCAGTAGAAGCACTACTGCAAGCAGAAGTAGGCCGCCCAAGATGTAATACATCAGCGGGTAGTTGAACTGTCTATTTACGTTTTGGAAGGCTAAATTTTTTCGCAGCTTGGTTGAATCACTAACAAAAGGTGCCAATTCGGTAAGGAAGATGGAGTCTAGATCTGACTGGTATACTGTAGAATCCGCTCCATTCAAAACCGCTGCAGGAAGTTGGAAGTATTGAACCTTGTCAATTTCGTAGGACTGAATTATATAGATGGTGCTGTCGAAGGCTAATCCATCACGGATTACGGTAGGGAAATACTCTTTGCCACTGAACTCAAAAGGGGTGAAAGTGTAGAGACTATCCGGGAAGCTCATCTCCAGATTGGGAGGGTAAGTAGCGGTTAGCCAATAACGAACATCTCCACCAATGAGGAGGCTATCCTCAACAAATCCGCCTTTCACTTGAACTTTCTGAGCGGAAAGATTCAGCGAAAAGAAAAGAATCATTAAGGTAAAAAAGAGCTTATCTCGTCCTCCTAGCATTACT
>JABSPG010000266.1 GCA_013214445.1 Ekhidna sp.
AGTAGTAGTAGGAAGGGAGTAAATATTGATTTCATTTGTTTCGTTTTTTGAAAAAAAAAGCTGCTCAATTATGAGCAGCTTTCTTTTCATTCAATTCTGATTATTCCACAGTTGCAGTATACGTTACACCACCGTCAGCAGTAGTGATTGTCACGTCATAAGTTCCTGCCGTAGCTGTTAAATTCGATCCAGCATAGGTCAAACCGTCTAAAGCACCACCTAAGTTGAAGTCCCATGCGCTGTTCACTCTGAATTTGTACTCACCATCAGTGAGTGCAATTGCAGATACAGTTGCAGAAGCTAAGTCATCATTATATGTCATAGCAGTTCCTGCATCCCATCCACCAGGAGTAGCCGCTCCAATGATCTCAAAAGCAGCCTCATCTATAATGATATTCCAAGTAGCTCCCTGATCAGGAGTGTTGATTTCAAAATAATAAAGGCCTGATTTGCCATCGGCAACAAACCACTGACCGTCAGCGTTTGTAGCTCCATCGTCGCTGATAGTTCCAGCGTCTGTATTGTCAGTTACTGTAGCTGTAGTAGGTAATAACTTAGTAGCCCAACTATCATCAGTTCTGAATTTAAACTGATTATCTGCCATTCCTCCAGCAAGAGGGAAAACAGCTCTCCATTTGTGTACACCACCGTCTCCGTTGATGTAAGTTAGCTTTTTGTCAGAGCCCCATCCGTCTGGCTGAGTAGCAGCTCCAATGATTCCCCATGTGAAATTTGCAGGGTCAAACGCACAATCAGGGGCGTCTGCAGTTTTGCCTAAAGAAATACTAGGAACACCGTCTCCGTCTACTTCAAATGTAATGTCGTAAATACCGTTTTCAATTCCATTATCGGCGAGACTGATGTTTGAGCCACCTTCTTCCAAAGCTTCTGGTGTACCACCAAAATTGGTTAATACTACATATCCGTTGGCATCATCATAGCTATCCTTGTTAGTTCTTCTATCAACTTTCCAGCTATCATTGAATCTTACTTTGAATTCAGCATCTTTGAGTATGATGCCTGATCCTTGGAAGGAAGATCCATCAGCACTTGTAGTTACATCAGCGTCCAAATCTACGTCAGAGTTGAATCCATCACTTGTACATGCATCCGAGAATACAGCTCCTCCGATCGCACCCCAAGAGTCAACTTTGATTACTAGCGCCTCGCTAGTCTGAGTGTCAAATGTTACAAGGTAGAGTCCAGCCTCAGAAACGTTAAAAGTTCCTGGGGTGCCAGATAGATCAACTACGGTGTAGCCTCCAGTGTAGTCATCTGTATTATCGGCATCATCATCATTATTTACTGATGCTGCAGCACCGTACACTTGAGTAGCGCTTCTATCTTCAATCTGCATGAATGTATGAGCTCCTTCAGTCAAGTACGTGAGTACTGTTGCATATCCTGATCTCTCTTGAGTTCCAAAATCAGGACCTTCAACTCTTGTGTCATTCAATTTACTGCTGGTAGCAACAGTTGTGTCTGTACCAGAAATGCTTGCGATGTAAATACCATTCGCTACTGAAAATGATCCAGTGTTATCTCCCGGATCAATGATGTTAATCGACTCTTCATCATCTGAACATGATGAAGCAAAAATTAGGGTTCCCATTAACGCCATAAAGGCTAGGGATTTTAGTGCATTTTTCATCTTACTTTTTGCGTTAAATTTTAAGTTAATTTTTATCAGAATTTTTTAAAAAATCGTAAAATTTTCCTTGCTGACACATCGAATTTTATGAATAAAGAAATTCCTTACAACTCTTTTGGGAACTTTTTTTCATGCAAACGTTTGCGTTTAAAACTTTTATATTTCACATTGAACAGAATTAAGACAAATCGGCAAAGACTTACATGAAAAGGCAAACAACTACGATCAAGGATATAGCACGTGAATTAGGTATATCACCCTCAACGGTTTCGAGGGCACTGAAGGATCACTTTGAGATTAGTGAAGAGACTAAGAAAGCCGTTAGGCGTGTTGCTGAAGAATTGAACTATCAACCCAATTCTCTCGCCTTGAGTTTACGCTACAGTAAATCGAATACGATTGGTGTCATTGTTCCTGAGATTGTACACTTTTTCTTTTCAACTGTGATCAGTGGAATTGAAGATATCGCTCAAAGCAAAGGTTACAACGTCATCATCACACAATCAAATGAATCAGTCGATCGTGAGATGATGAATTTGCAGACTTTATTCAATAACAGGGTAGATGGTGTACTTGTTTCCTTGTCTAAAGAATCTTTTGATTATTCTCATTTGGAAGTGATGATGCAAAAAGGTCTGCCAATCGTATTTTTCGATCGTGTACCTGACACCATTCAATCGAGTAAAGTGACCGTGGATGATTTTTTGGGTGGCTATCAAGCAACTGAGCATTTATTGAAGAAGGGATATCGGCGAATAGCTCATCTTGCGGGTCCCAAGAATCTTGATTTGACCCAGGAACGATTAGACGGCTATCGAAAAGCACATACTGATATGGGTGTTGATTTAGATGAAGAGTTATTGGTTTTTGATAAAGCATCAAATGATGGGGAAGCTTATACCGCAACACAAGACTTATTAAAAGTGAAGAATCCAGATGCTGTCTTCGCTTCGAATGATTTGGCAGCAATGGGTGCTATCAAAGCGGCCAAAGATTTTGGGAAAGCTGTCCCCAGTGATTTTGGTGTGGTGGGCTTTAGTAATTGGCAGTTTACGGCGCTTACAAATCCTTCGATATCAACCGTTGAGCAGCCCGGTTTCGAGATGGGACAGCACGCAGCGGAATTACTTATCAATCAAATTGAGTCAGAGGATGAAGATTTAGCTTTTGAGGCTATTAAGCTTGGGACCAAGTTATTACCAAGAGATTCTTCCAAAAAGAGGTAGTCTTTACAAAATCTTCATTATCAATACCTTTCGCAACCGTTTGCGTTATTTTTTTTGAAATAATCCTGCGATCTGCACTGATAATATTCATTAATTTGGGTTTAGCACTCATTTAATTGGTAGCTATTTACTATGCTGGATATTAGCCAAAAAGAACGTAATAGTAGGATTGCAACAGAACGATCCTTTAAGTCATTCATGGTCTTGGAATTTGGTGTGTCGGTCAATACAGACGATTCCAAAGAAGTAGTGGGGTTCCACTATCAAAAGAAAAGCGAACGGTTCATAAGTACAGGAGGAAAGAATAGTCCTCTTGATCCAAAAGAGTCCATCTTATATGCAGCCAATTTCAAATTTTGATCCTTTTGAAAAGAAGAAACGAGAAAAACTAAAATCAGACAATGTTTTCACAACCGAAACTAGCTACAAAAATGAATAAATGGTATTTGCTTGGCAGCATCGTGCTACTTGCGGCTTGTTCTTCCAATCGTTCATCCCAGCTAGAAATTAATGATGACCCCCTTATTCTTGGGACTGCATCACCTATACTTTTAGACCTTCAAAGCACTCGAATCCTTCTAAGTGACTACATTTTGGAACCGCAGAGACTCGATTCTGTGACTTCAGACGGTCCATTTGAGTTAGAGATTGATAATTCTGTTTTGAGAGTTGAAGGCAGGCCTCAAAAGCCGCTCTATAATTTGACCTTTTGGTCTAAAGGAATTGGTGAGAGTGTTTTGCTAAAGAGAACAAAGAAAACACTTCATTCCTTTGTTTTTATGGGGGATGGTGATAAAGAGAAAGTACAGATAAAGGGGGAGTTTAATGCATGGAATCCCAATAGCATGAATCTCGAAAAGCAAGGAGATTCATTTTCCTCGTACACTTTGCTTGCTCCCGGCAAGTATCAATACTTATATGTAATCGATGGTGAAGAGTTTCTAGACCCTCAGAATCCTGATTCGATTTCAAATGGAATGGGAGGATGGAATTCAATTGTTACCATTCCGGGTCCTGAAAAGGAGAAATTGCCAATTTTAAGAACTGAAAACTATGAATCAGGTTCCTTTAGTCTGCAGAGTGCAAATAGCGTTTTGCGTGTATATGCGTACTTGGGAAATGCTTTACTTCCCGATTCGTACATAAAGATTGATGGTCGTCAGATTACTGTACAAATTCCTTCAAATGCTGCCAGTCAGGCTCGATCTAAGATTAGATTATGGGCATACAATGATGAAGGTGTAAGTAACGATATCTTGATTCCATTGCACAATGGAGAAGTCATTTCTGATGTGGCTGATTTAAATCGGAATGATTATGAAGCGATGGTCATGTACTTTTTAATGGTAGACCGTTTCAATAACGGGAACAGTGCCAATGATAAACCACTAAATCTACCAGAGGTGCATCCAAAGGCAGATTATTTTGGAGGAGATTTAGCAGGAGTTACCCAGAAAATTGATGACGGTTACTTCCAAAGCCTTGGGGTAAATACAGTATGGTTATCCCCAATCACACAAAATCCAGAAGGAGCTTTCGGTAAGTACCCTGAACCTGAAACAAGTTTTTCTGCCTATCACGGATATTGGCCAATTTCAAATGTTAAGGTGGATTATCGGTTTGGTACAGGAGAAGAATTTAGATCGCTGATCGACAAAGCCCATGGAGCTGAAATGAATGTATTGTTGGATTATGTAGCAAATCATGTACACGAACAGCACCCCATTTATCAAGAAAATCCGGATTGGGCCACTGAGCTGTATTTACCTGATGGAACCCTAAATACAGAAAAATGGGACGAACACCGGCTAACCACTTGGTTTGACACTTTCATGCCGACCCTTGATCTATCAAGAATGGAAATAGTTGATCCTATGACTGATTCTGCAATGTTTTGGTTGACCGATTATGGAATTGACGGCTTCCGTCATGATGCTACCAAACACATTCCCGAAATATTTTGGAGGACGCTGACTCAGAAAATCAAGAGACAAGTGGTGGACAGGAAAGGACAAAGTGTGTTCCAAATTGGAGAAACCTATGGTAGTCATGAACTGATTAAAAGCTATATAAGCACAGGTATGTTAGATGCTCAGTTCGATTTTAACATGTACGATAGAGCTGTCTCAGCATTTGCAGGGAATGGTTCAATGTCTGATTTAGCCCAATCTTTGAGAGAGTCCATTAAATACTATGGAGATCATAACCTAATGGGGTATATCACAGGGAATCAGGATCGTCCGAGATTTATATCCTATGCTGATGGATCATTGGAGTTTGGAGAGGATACTAAATACGCAGGCTGGAATAGGGAGATTTCCATTCAGGATACCCTTGCTTATCGTAAACTATCTGCTCTTACGGCTTATATGATGACGATCCCAGGAATTCCATGCATCTACTATGGAGATGAGTACGGCTCTCCTGGGGGTAATGATCCTGATAACAGGAGGCAGATGGTGTTTGATGGACTGGATGTATATCAATCAGCAACCTTAAAGAGAACCCAGGAACTCATTGAGCTCAGGAATCAAAACCTGGCATTGCTCTTTGGTGACACAGAGATAGTTGAGGAGAGTAGCTCGCATCTTGTAGTTGAGCGAAGTTACTTTAATAACAAGGTGCTTTCAATATTCAATACCTCTGATCAACCCCTCAGTCTCGAAATACCAGAAGGGGGAATACTAAACTTTTTTGGAAACATAGATGAAGGAATGCTTGAGTTGCCGCCCGCATCTTTTGAAATGATAACTTACAACTGAAAAAAATGAATTCGATCTTAAAAATCATTATCCCTATTGCTTTGCTGGCAATGTCTTGTGCCGCCAAGACTGAAGTTGCTCAGGTAGAAACGCAAGAACCAACTTATCCTGAGAAAGCCAAGGATATGGTTATCTATGAAGTAAATATCCGGCAGTATACACCTGAAGGCACGATCAATGCTTTTGCGAATCATCTGCTCAGGCTAGAGCAACTTGGAGTTGACATTCTTTGGGTTATGCCTGTTCAGCCGATTGGAGAAAAGAATAGGAAAGGGGGACTTGGAAGCTATTACTCCATTAGTGACTATACTGCAGTTAATCCCGAGTTTGGAACGATGGATGATTTTAAGAACTTAGTTGCCAAGGCACATGAACTAGGTATGATTGTAATCTTAGA
>JABSPG010000267.1 GCA_013214445.1 Ekhidna sp.
TGACTAGATTACTCATACCTACGACCCTGCGGCGGCACCCTTCGTGAATCTTCGTCGTACCTCCTTGATTTCGACTAGCGACCTCCCGCACCCTAAGCGGTACTCTAATCGGATCGAAACGCGTAGTTTGAGCCACATCCCGACCGGTTGCAGAAATAGAAAACTTCATGATTTGTGTGTGGATTTTGCGAAAGGGATGAAGTAACAAATATTGCGTGATAGATATGCTCTTTGTCTTTCCATCCTTACAGCAGAAGGAATTGATACAGAATTGTCGTTTAAGTTACTTCTGAAATTTTTGTCCCTTTTTGATAACTGAATTTTACCAGTCAACCCAATACTTTGGTGGTTTGAAAAATAAAAAAGAACACTGATCTGTAAATGCATTAATCTTACTTTCTGTAAATTATACAGCTAAGCGACAACCTAAAGTGAGTATTCAGATCAGGTATTTTTTGTTTTCTGCCTTAATTGTGGGAGGTTTTGTTGGCCTATATGTGGTGACTTCATTGAGCGTGGGCAACCAGCAAATTAATGGACCACTGATCAATAATTCTGGCAGACAGAGAATGCTCAGCCAGTTTATTCTGGCAAGGGCCTATAAGTCTACCACCATCAGTGAGGTCTCTGAATTGAAGGAAAATTGGAATAGGCTGGATAGTGCTTCCTCGCTATGGCAGGAAAAGCATCAGTGGTTACTTCAACAGAGCAAAGACCTTGATATTCTCGATCCCGTCGCATTGTTGGAAATGAGTCTCCTATCGCAACGAAAGGTGGCTAATATGCTTGCCATGAAAGCGCAGAACGATTCGTTGGTTTTCGGTGAAGAAGAGCTGCAAGTGCTAGAAGCTGAAATGACAGCTTATCTGACTGCAATGGAAACCATCGTTGGGAAATATGAGAAGGAAGCAATATCCGATCTTTATGATCTTAAGAATGCTTCCACCTTGCTTTTTGTTGGGCTTTGCATCGTAATGATTGGGGTGTTTTTCCTGATTTTCGTGCCGATGATCCAGCGTATGCGGCAGTACAATCGACACCTGAAGAGTGCTGCAGATGAGAAGGAATTTCTCTATAACGAACTCAATCATCGGGTGAAAAATAGCCTTCAGGACTTAGCTAGCATTATTACCTTAGAATCAAGACGCAACAAACTAGATGGCCCCCTGCTACTCAAGCGCATTCACTCCATTGGGCTCGCCTATAGTTTATTGAATTACACGGATGTTGCTAACAAAATTGATCTCAAAGATTATGTGAATAAGTTGACAGACCTGTTGAGGAAGGAAGATCTCAAGATTTCTTGTACAGTTAAGAAGATTTATGTGGAGGCTCAAGTCGCGCTAGACTTTGGATTTATTATTAATGAGCTGGTCACAAACTCGATGAAATATGCTGCGCCTGTTGAAGAGATTCTTTCCATTCAAATGGATTTGAAGAGAGCAGGTGAAGACGCTCTGAAGCTGTTTTATCGAGATAATGGACTGGGTTATGAAGAGAACAAAATAAAAAAGGGTTTAGGCCTGAATATTATTGGTCAGTTTGCTGAAAAGCATGAAGGAACATTTGATAAGATTGATGAGAAGCTTGCGCACTTTAAGGTGTCCTTTAATCATTTGGAGTTGCAGGAGAGCGCTTAATTCACATTAAGTTCCAGTCAGGAGAAGCAACGATTAATTTCTAAATGTCCATACGGGATGAACGGAGTTTGCAATTAGCTCTTCTGCCTTGTTTCTATTCGTAATGAGTTTTTCCATGAAACTTCTTTTGTGTACTCCCAAAGCCACAAAAGCATTAGGAATGGTTTCACAATACGCCATTAGCCCTTCCAATTCAGTTTTTGCCTCAAGATTAACCGTTGTGAAATTCGTCATGTAATGCTGTGCGGCATATGCTTCGAGAGATTCATTGCATTTCTTTGCGGAGAGAAAATTCTTGGGTGTATTGATACGCAATAGGTGAATTTTTGCACCAAGTAGTTCCTGCAAAGATTTGAGATGATCTACAAGTAGAAAAGAGTCATGGTCAGAGTCAATCAAGAATATAATATCCTTGAATTGATCCAATGCATTTACCATACACTTTAAAATAACTATAGGAGCATCAGCGATGTAGAGCAAATTATTTGTTTTCTCATCATTCTGATCATATAAATCCCCTCCCATGATGACCAGATCAATTTGATGGTCCCTTATTTCTTTTTGGATCGATTGGGTCTTGTTCCCATAGAGTACTTTCGGTAGTACCTTTTGATCGGGGGCCCATTTTGCTATCTCCTCTGCTCGTTCGTGCATTCTTGCACGTGCTTCTTCTGTGATCTGAATGTTTTTGATGGAAGAAGTCGGGTCATGACTATAGGCCTCACCCTCTTCCATAAATGCATTGTGGTTGGGCTCTATAACAGATACTACATCTATGGTAGCGTTTGATTTCTTGGCAATTTGCACGCCTAGGTTTAGCGCGCATTCACTGAGATAGGTAAATTCAGTCGGAATAATCACATTTTTGAACGAGTTCATTTCTATTCTGATTTCTGATCTCGTTTGAAAGCTAATTTGGTTTCGCTAGAGTCTTTTTCATCAAAGTAATATCCCTTATAATTAAAGCCTTTAAGGTCTTCCACAGTGCTGATCTCATTTTCAATGATGTATCGTGACATGAGCCCTCTGGCTTTTTTAGCGTAGAAGGCAATGATTTTATATTTATCGTTTTTAAGGTCCTTGAATTCAACGTCGATTACCTGCATTGGCATGCTTTTGCGTTTGATCGATGTGAAATATTCATTTGAAGCAAGGTTGATCAATACATCGTCTCCTTGCTCTTTCAAGTCTTCAACCAATAAGTCCAGAATCTTGTCGCCCCAGTATTGATAAAGCGTGCTGTAATCATCGAAAGCAAGCTTAGTGCCCATTTCAAGTCGATAGGGCTGCATGAGATCCAGCGGCCTTAGAAGCCCGTATAGCCCAGAAAGAATACGTAGGTGCTTTTGAGCGAAAGCAAGCTTTTTGTCATCGAAAGTTTCGGCCTGTAATCCCTGGTACACATCTCCGTTGAATGCTAGGACGGACGGCTTAGCGTTTTCCAGGGTATGACTTGTTGTAAAATCCTTATAACGTTTCACATTTAGCCCAGCCAGTTGCTCACTGAGACTCATTAGGTTTTGAATTTCCTCCACGGATTTTTTGCGAAGTACATCGATCAATTCATTGGTACATTCCATCAACCTGGGCTGGGACACTTCAGAGTCGTAAGCAGTTTTGAAATCTAGGTTTTTGGCAGGGGATACTATTGCAATCATAACTTTCTAACTTTAGGAAACAACGAATGGTTTCAGCAACGAAGTTATGATACGATCTGGTGAATTTAAAGGGTTTATCCAAGCAGTCATGAATGAAGATAGTGAGGCGGTATCCTACTACATATCTCTGGGTATGGATGTTAATTTTTTACACCCAGAGATCATGACCAACCCTTTGATTGAGGCAACAAAAGTCCAAAATCTCGAAATAGTTCAGCTGCTGCTGGATGCAGGAGCGAATCCAACCATCGTTTCTCAGCTGGGAGAATCTGCTTTGAAAATCGCTAAGTTTTCAGGCAATAAGGAGCTTCTAAACACTTTAAAGCAAGCAAGAAAATCACCTTTCTCGCTTCATCAGTTTTTCAAAAAACGCAATTAGCTGTGCTTTTCCTTCTGTTCTGGCATCCAGTTCTTCTAGTGACTTAAATGCCTCGTCATAGTAGGCATTCATTTTCTTTTGCGTCAGTTCAAAGATCCCAAGCTCTTCGTAGATGGCTTTCACAGCTTCAACTTTTTCATCGTTGTTGAAGTCGGTAGCAGCGAGCCATTTATCCAATTCTTCACGCTGAGATTTGTTTGCCAGCTCTAGAGCTTTGATAAGCAGATACGTCTTTTTGTTGGAGACAATATCACCGCCTACTTGTTTGCCAAACTTTGCCTTGTCTCCGTAGACATCCAGTAGGTCATCCATCAACTGGAAACCTATCCCCGCTTTTTCCCCGATGCTGTTTACCTGTGCTAATTCTTCGACACTCATCCCAGCAAGGATACCCCCGTATTCCAGGCTAAAGCCCAGAAGCACGGCAGTTTTCAAGCGGATCATTTCGATATATTGGTCTTCGGTTACCGTTTCCAGTTCCTCGAAGTTCATGTCCAGCTGCTGCCCCTCGCACACCTCTACTGCACATTTATTGAATTTCTGTACTGCCGCCGGCAGTGACTCGTTGGGACCAGTCAATAGCTGATCGTATGCTTTTACCATCATAGTGTCTCCACTGAGAATCGCAACGGTGTTGTTCCACTTTTCATGCACCGTTGGTTGACCTCTTCTAATCGGAGCTTCATCCATAATGTCGTCGTGCATCAATGTGAAGTTGTGGAAGATTTCTACAGCAAGTGCCGGAAGAAGAACCTTCTCATGATCTTCTTTCTTCAGTCCATATCCCAGAAGGACGAGCATGGGTCTCAGACGTTTGCCACCCAAGGAGAGGATGTAGCGAATGGGATCATAAAGATTGGGAGGATTGCTACCAAACTCAAGGGCAGCAATCTCTTCTTCCAGAGCAGTGAGTAGATTTTTCATTGATTGCAAGTTAACCTACTTGATGTACCTCTTGTTTAGTTCTCCTCCAATTCAGACTGATTCATAATGTCATTCTGGTGATCAATGGATTCCTGGTGAACGGCATTCAAATACCTGATCATAAACTTCTTGGAGAGGCCCTGAAGCTTGCCTTTGGCCGACGCTTTTTCGATAATCTCTTCCCATCTATTGGTTTGAAGGATGGTGACACCTTTGTCCTTTTTCACTTCTCCAATATCTTCGGCAATCTTCATTCGCTTACCCAGCAACTCTAGGAGTTCATCATCCACCATATCTATCTGTCTTCTGAGGTGATTTAGCTTCTCATTAAGCTCAGCATCTGGGACATCAGATCGTCGAATGGTCATATCCGATAGAATATCGTCAAGTCTATCAGGAGTTACTTGCTGTTTCTTATCGCTCCAAGCATTGTCAGGGTCGATATGGGATTCGATCATCAGCCCTTCATAGTTCATGTCTAGCGCTTGCTGAGAGATGGGTTGTAGCAATTCTCTGTTTCCGGCAATGTGACTTGGATCACACAGCATTGGAATGTCTGGGAATCGTAGCTTCATTTCCACCGCGAGCTGCCATTTCGGCTCATTTCGATAGATGCTGCTGCCATGCTGTGCGAAACCTCTGTGAATCATTCCTAGCTTGCTCACCCCTGCTTTGTTTAGTCGCTCCAATGCTCCGGTCCAGAGTTCTAAATCAGCATTGATCGGATTTTTCACAAAGACGGTTGCGTCTGTCCCTTCCAGGGCATTGGCTATTTCTTGAACAGAGAATGGGTTAACGGTGGTTCTTGCCCCAATCCAAAGGATGTCCACTCCGGCTTTTAGTGCTTCGAACACATGATTGAAGTTTGCCACCTCAACGGAAATGGGAAGGCCTGTTTCTTCTTTTGCTTTGCGCATCCATTTCAGTCCTTCACTCCCAATTCCTTCAAAATTGTTAGGTCGGGTTCTAGGCTTCCAGATACCTGCTCTTAGAATGTCTACTTTGCCAGTAGCGGCCACCCTTCTACATGTTTCAAGCGTTTGCTCTTCTGTCTCTGCACTGCACGGACCAGATACGATCACTGGTCGTTTCTCTTGAAAGAGTTTGATTGGTTCTATTTTCATTTTTTTGGTTTTATT
>JABSPG010000268.1 GCA_013214445.1 Ekhidna sp.
GATATCTGGTGATTTGTGCTGTGAGTTTGGATTCAGCACAAATCACCAGATATAACTTCAGAATATTGATTCAAGATCCGTAGAAACACTTAGACAATTTGTCCATTTAACTTTGTGCTTCCACGAAATGTAGAAAGGATCGTCGACCGAACAAAAGTTTTCAGGTTTTCGAATGGTTTTCTACGCGTTGCAAGAGTTGCTGCAGACGCTGCAGCAATAAGCTCGGAGCCACTCCAAATGGCAACCACACACTCGAGCAACAATTGGCAAGCTTCCTGATGATTGGGCATCAAAGTCACAAACCTCTCGACGTTGACGAGAATGTTCTTCTGTTTGCTCTGATTTCTGTTGCGGCGCGTTGAGAGTGTTGATGTAGGCGGCAATGTCATATAATGTGTGTTGAATATGGCTTCTAGGCACTTGTTGGTGGTGCTCTGGAGTGTTTGAGCAATCTCGACGTGTGCGCCGTTTCGTTGACGTTGTTTACACGTCGAGCCCTTGAGAAACACCAATGAAGTCAAATCCGAGTAGTTTATGAGGCTTTGCTGTATTATACCAACCGCTATTGATTCCGTAACCAAACCCCAAAAAAGCGGGTCTTAAATAGTTTTCCAAAAGCGTGTTTGCGTCCTCTGCGCTTGCTTCCAAGAAGGTTCCAAAGTCAACTTGGGCTTTACCTAGATAGGGGGCGATTGCTAATAGTATTACAATTAGATGTTTTTTCATGATGGTTATCAATTTAGGTCTCGGACTTTAAGTAAAACATTGAAATAGAGTTTGAAATCAAACACAATTGGTTGTTCTACTGAACTGGTAGGGATAGTTCCAATATCCACAATGATATCGGTATCAATATTTGAAGCTCTTTGCAACTCATTAATTATTGCTGATTTGTCAGTAGTACTCAAGGGAATTACTGTTTTTGAAACATCTGTAAGCCCGCCTCCAGATATGATTGGAATATTGACTGTGCCGGATGCAGTATTCACATCCAAAGAAATTTCTTCTATTGGAAGCTGTTCGTCACTAGAAATGCCATTGATTTCATAAGACAATTCTATGATTTCTATATCATCAGGTGAGATTCCTCCCTGACTTTCCAAGTCGTTCAAAGCATCACTGAAAGCGTCTACTTCATTTAGACTATAATTTATCTCTGTCACATCAGGATTTACATTTTGGTCAGTAAATGGAGATGCTGGGATAACAAAATTTACTGGACCAGTCACGGGAAAATCTGCTGTCACATCGAATCCCACACCCGCGTCACCACACGAGGTTATTGCGAAGAGTATCCCAGTAATCAAAAAATTTAGTTTTTTCATTGTTTGGTAGTTTGAAATTAGTTGAACGGAGTAAATGTAAAGAAACTATTAATTACACTAAGAGACTTTATGTATTCTTTAGTCGAAAATCACTTTACTTATTTTAAATAGATTATTTTTGTATTTGAGAAAAATTCCTAAATGGAAAAATTTGTTCAAATTAAAGAAAAGCTTAGTAATGCTGGGCTAAAGGCCACTCACCCGAGAATGGTTGTATTCAATGAGTTAATGAACTCAAAAGATCATCCTAGTGCTGAGCATATTCATGATCGCATTAAAACGGACTATCCGTCTATTTCTTTGGGTAGTGTTTATCGAATATTGGATGTCTTGGTGGATGTGAAGCTTGTTCAGCGTGTTTCAGTAAGATCAGGATATAAAAGATATGATGCTAACATGGAGCCTCATGGTCATATCTACTGCCTTAAGACGGATGCAATTCAGGATTTTTATGATTCTGAACTGTATGATTTAATCAATGACTTCTTCCGAAAGAAGAAGTTGAAAAATTTCAAAGTCAAAGAAATTAAACTTCAGGTTGTCGGTGAAAAAGTTGATCCTGAGGTTGACGTAACTATTATTTAACTATAACAATCAAAACAAACGAAACAATGTCATTAGTAGGAAAAAAGGCCCCTATTGTTAATGCTCCAGCCGTAATCAATGGAGAGGAAATTGTAGAAAATTTTTCTTTGGATCAGTACATCGGAAAAAAGGAAGTGATGTTTTTCTTTTATCCAAAGGATTTCACTTTTGTGTGCCCAACTGAGATTCATGCTTTTCAAGAGAAACTTAGTGAGTTTGAAAAGCGTGGAGTGGCAGTTGTTGGTGCTTCTTGTGATACCGAGGAAACTCACCTTGCTTGGTTGATGACCGATAAAGACAAAGGAGGAATAGCTGGTGTGACTTACCCTTTGGTTGCAGATTCTGCAAAAACAGTTGCTACTAACTACGGTGTCCTTGCCGGAGACTGGTCTTATGATGAAGATGGAAGTCTTGGGTTTGAAGGAGCTCCTGTTGCTTTTAGAGGAACGTTCTTTATTGACAAAGAAGGAATTGTAAGGCACGAGACTATCAATGATCTTCCACTTGGAAGAAATATTGACGAAATGCTTCGAATTGTAGATGCTTGGAAGCATGTGGAGGCACATGGAGAGGTTTGTCCTGCAAACTGGGAAGAAGGGAAAACAGCAATGAATGCAACAAGAGAGGGCGTTGCAGAATATCTTTCTAGCCATTAAAATATTTGTATTATTAAAGCAAAGGCTGATCATTTGATCAGCCTTTTTTTATCTCAATAGCATACATGGTGTACTATTGCACAAATCAATGTTAAATAGGCTTGAAGGCACGAGTAGTTAAATCAACTGGATTGTGGTATGAGGTTCAAGGTGAGTCACAAAGATTAGTGGCTCGACTCAGGGGAAAATTCAAGCTAGAAGATAAAAAGCTTACTAATCCTATTGCAGTTGGTGATTGGGTTGTAGTCGAGCCGAATCAACAAGTGGAGGGGGAATGGGTAATTATAGAAATACTTGACAGAGAAAATTACGTAATTAGGGAGAGCCCGAGGAAAAAAGGGCATGATCATTTACTTGCTTGTAACATAGATCAAGGAATGCTCATTGCTACATTGAAAAGGCCAAGGACGTCTACCGGATTTATTGATCGCTTTCTCATTACCCTAGAAAGTTTTAGAATACCCGGAGTTATACTATTCAACAAGAAGGACCTGTACAACAAGAAGGACCTGTTGAAGTACGAGGAACTGAAAGAGATATATGAACAGATTGGTTATCGAGTTGAACTTTGCCAATTCGATCAGGAGGTAAGCCCATTCGTGCTAGAAATGCTTCAAAGGAAAGTTACTTTGTTGTCAGGACACAGCGGATCCGGTAAGTCCACTATGATTAATCAACTGATTCCCGATGCTAAACAAGAAGTTGGAGAGATATCAGATTTCGCGAATAAAGGAGTCCATACAACAACATTTGCCGAACTTTTCGACATCAATGGTTCGTCTTCAATAATTGATACGCCAGGGATTAAGGAGCTGGGTTTGGCAGAAATCAGTTCCGAGGAGTTGTTCCACTATTTTCCTGAAATGCGTGAGTTCTTAGGCCTCTGCAAATTTCATAACTGTGTTCATGTAAATGAACCAGGCTGTGCTATTAAAGATGCCGTAGGAGATAAGATTTCTATCGAAAGGTACGAGAGCTATTTGTCAATACTTATGAATGAAGATAATAGGAGGTAGTATCTTTGGAATGTATTTTGATTTAAGGAACTAAAAACGAAAAAGCAATGAAAATTAGAGTTTGGATTGGACTAGTTGTATTTTCTTCAATAGTGGTAACCTCTTGCGAACTTTTCGAAGATGCCACAAATCCTTTGTCAGAGTCGGAAATTATAGAGGGATTAAAAGAAGCTCTTGATCTAGGTTTGAATACGTCGGTAACTTCCGCTTCTAGTGTTGGTGGCTACCTTCAAAATGAAGCCATCAAGATCATCTTGCCTTCAGAAGTGCAGGACTTACAATCAAAAATACAAACAGAGTCCATCGGTGGCGTAGTACCATTGTCAGTAGTCTACGAGGCGTATATAGCTGTTGAGAATGATGGTAATGATCTTTTTGAAGGGTTAATAGTTGCGATGAATCGTGGTGCAGAAAGTGCAGCGACTAAGGCGCTTCCAATTTTTGGAAATGCGATCACCTCTATGAGTTTTGATGACGCTAGGGGGATACTAGACGGGAGTAATACCGCTGCTACGGAGTATTTCTATAATGAAACAAACGCTGAACTCTTTACCGCATTTAACCCGGAAGTAACAACTGCTTTAGAAACGGCAGGTGCCTTGCAGATATACACGTCAGTTGTCGGGTTTTTAAACTATGAGTACGATCCAACTGGTTTAGGCCTTACGTCTTTGAGTCCTAGTCAGGTTTTGAATGTCAACTTACCTACCAATATCGATGAGTACGCCACAAACAAGGCAATTGATGGACTTTTCCTCTTAGTTGGTGATGAGGAGCAGAAAATTCGTGAAGATCCATTTGCATGGGGTAATGCTATTATTGAGCGCGTCTTTGGAAGATGACAGGGTTTATCGCTAATTAGGGGATCTGTCCAGTAATTAGTTATCTATTGAATGAGACTCCAGAAATTGGGTATTAATGACCAATGCCGAAGTTTGATGCATTGCTTTATTTCATAAAGACACCTTTGCTTTAGGGCTCTATTTTCCTCCTTACTTTTGTTCAAGTGTTTGATTTTCTGACACACTTTCAATGTCGTCATTTGATGAATTGACTTTTTGACAAACTGTTTGGTCGAAAGGGAATTAGAAACGATTCTTTTTCTAACTAATATCTCATCTGTAAATGCGTACCTGAACTTTCTAGATGATCTGATCCAGAAGTCAAAATCTTCGTAAGAGAGAGATTCATCGTATCCATTTAGTTCCTCGAATACTTCTCTTTTGATCATCATGGAGGGAGGAGAAATAAAGTATTTTTTGATCAATTCAATATAAATTTCTCCATCAGGTACTGTGTCAATTAGTTTGTCATTGCGGTCTCGAGCATAGTGAGTCCCTTTGTTGTTTCCATCCTCATCAATCTCTAAAACATCACAAAAGGTAACGCCTGCATCAGTTCGAAGAAATGCATTTATTCCTACCAGTACCCTCTCTGGGAGTAAGCAATCATCTGCTGCTAAATCGATGATGTATTTGCCAGAGGATTGAAAAAATCCTCGATTAAAAGCGATGCAGTTACCAACCGGTTTTGGGATGTTGATATAAAGGGTTGTTTTGGAATCAATAGTCTTTTCAATTTCTTCTTTACTTCCATCAGTACTTCCATCGTCTACAACTATCAGTTCAATATTGGGATAAGACTGCTTCTTCACAGAGTTGATAGCTTCCGCAACAAACTGTTTTTGGTTGTGACATAGACAGATGATTGAAACCAATGGCAATTGATTCATATCAGTAATATCACCTCTTACCATCTTTTTAGCAATTATTTTAGCATCAGTAATTGTATTCCATCGACTTTAGAGTGGTTTCATATATTGTATTTTGTTTTAGAAAAGGTCTTATTTGGATCCTCTTGCAGCTGCGTAAGATTATACCTAAAAAGAACGCAAAGAAGATTGCGATTTTTTCTGTGCCTAGGAGTGGTAGTACTTGGCTTTCTGAAGTGATTGCCGCTATGTCTTCTACTATCAAAGTAGATGAGCCTTTATTCAGGGGTGAAATTGAATTGAACGGATCATTACCAAGAGGAAAAGGCAAATTGAGAGTACTGGATGATTTAGGATTCTTCTATTACCAGCCTATTCCCATAGATGCTGAGTATAAGGAGGCGAGTGGGTTCTTTAGCCGTTTGTTTAAACCGGATTTCGCCAGTCCCTATCTCTATGAGGAAACAAATATTTACAAGATCCCTATAGCAGAAAAAGTGCTCTTCAAATTTTGCTATGGAAATATGCTTCTACCTTGGTTGATGAAGCAGTACAAATTAAAAGCAATCATCTTAATGAGAAATCCGTATGCTGTTATTGCTTCGCAGCTGAGTCATTATTCTTTCGAAACCCTCAAGAATCAAGAAACTTTT
>JABSPG010000269.1 GCA_013214445.1 Ekhidna sp.
TACCGTCGTACTTCTACTTTCTCCTATATTCTTTCCTTGGCAAAGTAAGAACGTACTACATGTTAACGCTATCAATAATATCTTTTTCATTTTCTTTAAATTTTTGATTCCTTTTTATTTCCAGTTCGAGTTTTTTCAATAGTCTTATTTTCTTTTCATAGTGATCGATGAGCGTACCTACGATAAGTTGTTCATCCACATTTCCAATGTCCTTTCGATACATTTCATTTACCTGGTCCAGGATATCCAGCTCTTCAAAAAGCCATTTCAGATTTTCATCTGATCGTACCTCCCTGATGTTGATGTTCGATTCGATATCGTTTATAGTCTTTAGGTAATCCTGCTCTACTTTTTCATACTTAGATGAAATGTCGCCCAAAGTGGCAAGTGTTTGAATTTCTTGCCTAAGTAGAAGGTTGTGACCAAGCAAGGCAGCTGATGAAATGATAAAGATGACTGCAGCTACCTTCCACCAAGAGAGCTCGTTCTCTTTTTGGGGTTTCTTCCAGCCATTCCTTATTTCTTCCCAAGAATCTTTAGGCACTTGGTCAATATCCAGATGACCTTTTCTTTTGTTTATTAGCTCTTCAATATTCATAGTGATGCTGAAGTTTGTTTTTCAATAGTTGCTTTGCATGTCTAAACTGAGTCTTTGAAGTAGACTCAGATATATTCAGTTGATGCGCAATTTCCTTATGTTTTAACCCTTCCAGCAGGTGCAGGCAAAGTACTGTTCTACAGCCGTCTGGTAAGGATTTTATCGCATTGTGCAAAGTCTTGTCATCAATCAAATGTTCCTCTTTGACATTCATTGGTACTTCCATTTGCTCAGAGATATCTTCAAATTGTATTTTACTCTTCCGGAGGTATTCCAGTCCCTTATTTACCACAATTCGTTTTAGCCATCCGCCAAAAGCCATTGGATCATCTAGACCATCAATTTTTTGAAAGGCTGTCACAAAAGATTCCTGCATTAAGTCCTTTGCAACTTCACCATTATTTGTAAGCCTTGTCAAAGTGTTGTACATCGCTTTCGAGTATTGATTGTATAAGTTGAATGCTGCCAATTCATTGCCATTCTTCAATTGATTTATCCACGTACTTTGGTTTTCAGTCACTTTCTTCGGTTGGCGTTTCTAGTGGTAGGATGTGTCGATCTCGAAAAGGTTGTATGAATTTTGAATTTTAGCACAAAAAAACCCTGACCTTTCAGGATCAGGGTTTCTCAAACATTTTTGAGATGCCTTAGCTAAACTTTGTGTTTGGCTTTGGCGCACCTGCAAGTATTTCTTCGTTTGCAAATTCCTCGAATTTCTTGAAGTTTTCAACAAATCGTGAGGCAAGATCATTTGCCTTTTGATAGAACGCTTCATCATTCTTCCATGTCTCTCTCGGACTTAATATCTCACTTGGTACACCAGGACATGTAGTAGGTATCTCAGCACCGAAAATAGAGTGTGTTCTGTAGCCTACATTTTCCAACTGACCAACCAACGCTGCTGTAATCATCGCCCTAGTATATTTAAGGCTAATTCTGTTACCCACACCGTATGGACCACCGGTCCAGCCAGTGTTGATCAGCCAAACATTTACCTCATGCGCATCCATCTTTTCTCCAAGCATTTCTGCGTATTTCGTAGGATGCAATGGAAGGAATGGAGCTCCAAAACATGCTGAGAATACAGGTTCTGGATCTGTAACGCCAGCCTCTGTTCCAGCAACTTTGGATGTATATCCCGAAATGAAGTGATACATCGCCTGTCCTTTATTCAATCTTTGAATGGGAGGGATCACGCCAAACGCGTCGCAAGTAAGAAAGAATATGTTTTTTGGTATACCACCAATTGATGGTTCTATTGCATTTCGAATATGCTGAATAGGGTAAGAGGCCCTGGTATTCTCTGTAACGTTAGCATTTTCGTAATCAACTTCTCTCGTTCCTTCTTTGAAACGAGTATTTTCTAGGATTGCTCCATATTGAATGGCTTTATAGATATCTGGTTCTTTTTCTTCTGTAAGGTCAATCACTTTGGCGTAGCATCCACCCTCAAAATTGAATACATTCTTTTCAGTCCATCCATGCTCGTCATCTCCAATCAAAAGTCTCTTAGGATCTGCAGAAAGGGTGGTTTTTCCTGTTCCTGATAGACCGAAGAAAATAGCTGTATCTTTTTCCTCAATTCCCATATTAGCTGAACAGTGCATACTTAGAACACTCTGTTCGTGCGGTAACATGTAATTCAAAACAGAGAAAATGCCTTTCTTCATTTCACCAGAATAGGCAGTACCTCCGATTATAATCATTCTCTTTGTGAAGTTGATTATGGCAAAGTTGGCCTGACGAGTTCCGTCAACTTCAGGATCTGCTTCGAATTCAGGGACGCACAGAATGGTGAAATTCGGATCAAAGTCAGTCAGTTTGTAGGCATCAGGTCTGAGGAACATGTTGTATGCGAACAGATTGTGCCAAGCCATCGTATTGATAACGCGAACTCGTAAGCGGTGTGTTTTGTCGGCTCCTGCATAGGCTTCTCTTACGTAGACCTTTTTATCTTCAACAAACTTTACCATTTTGTCGTAGAGTTTATCAAAGTTCTCCTCAGAAAAAGGTTTGTTGATATTTCCCCACCAGACAGAGTCTCTTGTCTTTTCATCTTCTACGACGAAACGATCCTGTGGAGACCTTCCAGTGAACTTTCCAGTATCGCACATTAGTGCACCTGTTGAGGTCAAGACTCCTTCGCCGCTTTTTAGAGTCTCTTCTATTAATTCTGCCTGACTCAGATTCCAATGAGCCTCCTTCACTTTGATTCCTAAAGTAGAGAGATCATTCTTTGATTTTACTCCAAACTCTTGCATTTTTTTAGTTCTAGGGGTTACATGTTGTTTTAAATGCACGTACTGAAAATATACTAGTAGCAGTACATGCAAACGATTGCGCGAAGTTATTTATAATCAATCTTTCTCAAAGAAAGGATCAACAATTTCTTTTGCCGTAGGCTTGGTCAATAGGCTAACTATAACTAATGCACTGACAGAAGCTAGCAATGCTGGTATTGCTATCATTTTGTTGTCATATGGAAATGAAATGAAGCCTAAATCCAAGCTTACTCCTGACCGATTCAATGATTCGATAATTACTACCGTAAGCATGCCTGCTAGAATGGAGGCAATACCACCTTGCTTCGTTACTCTTTTCCAAAAGAACGTAGCAAGTAGAGGGGGAGCCAGTGCAGCACCAATCATCGTATACGATATAAGTGCCATATCCAGTATTTCTTCAAACTGTGTCATGATTAGATATGCTATAAAACCAAGAATAACAATTGCTGTACGCTGGATATATAGTTTAGTCTTTTCGCTTGCTCCTTTTATGAAGTACTTTTCAATGATGTCTCTCGATACGTTTGTTGACGTTACCATTAAGAAAGTATTTCCTGTAGACAATATAATAGCTGCCCCTCCAGCAAAGAGTAGCGATCCTACAAAAGCAGGAAGCTGTTCGAATCCGATTCTAAGGATGATTTCCTCGGACATAGCACCATTTACTGATCCATCAGCCATAAAGAACCTTGGGTCATGCGCATAGATGGCGAAACCTACAACAGCCAGGAGGCACATTAGAAATTCTATTCCAACCACTCCAATAAACATTCCCATGACTGCTTTCTTTGCCGATTTTGCATCTTTAGCTGAAGAGAATTTTTGGTAGACGCTACTTTCACTCAAAAGGAGGATGAGGGTAGGAAGCATGATTCCAACATACCACATAGGTTCATGTCCTTCCATGACGCTCAAGTGATCTGGGCTAACTTCATTGATTGTTTCTACCACTTTTCCCCAGCCACCAAAACCATTTATGGCAAATGGTACTGCCAATATGATGGCCACAATCATTATGATTCCATTGAAAATGTCAATTGAGACAATGGAAACCATCCCTGCTAATGCAGTAAAAGCGATAATGATTAAAAAGGTGATAAGTGTTCCTTGCTCTACGGAGATACCACCTTCTGTCAGTATAGATAGGAATCTGCCGCCACCTTTAAATTGGTAACCGGCAATGATTAGATAAGCGACAATGATGGTGATCGAACCAAGTAACCTAGCAATAGGGGAGTATCGCTTTTCCAGTATGTCTGTGAGTGTATATTGTGATATCCTTCTTACCCTAGCGGCAATGAAGTATACGGCCAGTATTCCAATCCATGCACCTAAGGAAAACCAGAGTTCTGAAAAGCCAACCTGAAACGTCAAGCCAGCTGTCCCAAACAAACTACCTGAGCCAATCCACGTGGTAACCAAAGTGCCGACTAAAAGATAGACTGGAACATTCCTTCCTGCTACCACAAAATCTTCTTCATTTTTGACGCCTCTACTTTTGTATATGATGATGCCAGCTAAAATCAGGATGTAGCCAATGGTGACTATTAAATAGGTCATGTTAGTTTATTTTCAGCGCAATATAGTTTATTGGTATTTGTCAATAAAAGCATCGTATGCATTCATCAATTCTGCTGCTGAAGCATTGAGGTTTAGTAAGTAATAATTGGAAATACCTACCGTTCTGCGAGGTTCAGGGTTTGAAATGAGCATGTCACCCAGATTTTGAAACATCTGGTTTGAAATGTGCATGTAATAATTCTGTCTTTCATATAGCTCGGAAGCATCGTTCAAGAAATCTTCGTCTATGTATGAGAATGATCTAGATGATTTTGTGAAGTCCCAGGCGCTTTTGGTCAGCAATTCACTTGAAATACTTACATTAAAATTTCCTTCAATTTCATCAAGTGCAAGCATAGAATCTAGCGAGCTTTTGAAAACTAGATTAGCTCTGTAAACCGTATCCAGCGATGCTCTGTTCTTTTCACATTCAAGAAAGATCTTCTCTCTAAGAAAAGTAGCTTCAGTTTCTAGGTCGGAGTTTTGTTTATATGAATTTAGTCCTAGTGCTAGAAGAACAGCGAAAAGGATGGACACAAACTCAAATAGCAGTTGAGAAATTGCTTTCTTTTTCATGCGCCTAAAATAGAAAAAGAGTTTCAACTTAATTATTTTGGAATAATGTTTTGATTATTGTCAGGTAAGGTTACATTTGGACTCAAATGAATAGAATAACAACAATTATTATTTCAACCATCACGACAACCACAAGGGTTTCGTATGGAGAATGGTAATTGTGAAAATAAAAATTAACAAAGCGCCATTCTAACTTCGAATGGCGCTTTTTTTATGTCTTACATATGAAAGTTTTGAAGTTTGGTGGTACATCTTTAAAAGATATGGATGTGCTAGAGCAAGTAGGAAGTATCGTGCGTTCAGCGTCAGAAAAGGTATGTGTCATAGTTTCTGCTACAGGGGGCACTACTAATGAGCTATTGCATGCTGCTAACCTTGCTAAGGTTGGGGATTCGAAATACCTTTCACAAATTCAGAAGATAGAAGAACGACATTATGAGCTATACAAAAGCTTAATACTGGCCGATGTACCAGACGATCTTCTTTCCTATTTTAAGCAGCTAAAGCGCGTCTGCGAAGGGGTTTATTTATTGAAAGAGCTAACCGATAAGAGTCTCGATTTCATTTTAGGTACCGGAGAGTTGGTTTCATCTATCATCGTATCAGACTATCTGGGAAAAGGGCTTACTTGTCAGAGGGTGGATTCACGTAAATTTATTACCACTGACAATACGTTTGGGTTTGCTTCAGTTGATTTTGAAAAGAGCGCTGCTAAATTCGAAAAACACAAAAATCAACTGAAAGATGTAAATGTATTCCCGGGTTTTGTAGCTGCAACAGAAACGGGAGAAACAACTACCCTTGGAAGAGGTGGATCCGATTACAGTGCAGCGATCATTGCCAAACTGTTGAATGCCGAAAGCCTGGAAATATGGACTGATGTTGATGGGATCATGACCGCAGACCCCAGACGTGTAAAGCGGT
>JABSPG010000027.1 GCA_013214445.1 Ekhidna sp.
CATATGCATCTTCCCACATTGCATCGAATGTACTTGGAACATAAGCATTATCCCATCTAGTTGCGCCTCCCAAATTCTCCATTCGCATGGTCTCTGAAGATGCATCTTGCGCTGCACTAAAGACATTCTCAAATTGCAGTTGGATACCATTTAACAATGCATTTACATCCGCATCTGCAGGCGTCAAGTTGTTTGGATCTGCCTGCTGATCTAAATCACAACTTACCACCACGGCAGCTACGATCATCAAACTGAATAAATATTGTATTTTCTTCATAATTTTTCTTGTTTACTTAAGCCTAAAATTATCCTTAGAAAGTCAGCTTAACAGTTCCCCCGAATCTTCTACTTGAAGGTCCAGTCAAGAAGTCAAGACCCTGGCCATTTCCAACTCCAACTCCCAAAACATCTGTATCAAAATTGATACTAGGAGGGAAGTTCACCGCTTTGAACCACAGGTTTTGACCTACAGCTGATACGGAAATACCGTTAAATGGCGTGTTGCTCAACAATGATGCTGGTAAATCATAGGTCAAAGAGATTTCTCTCAACCTGATCGTTGTTCCATCCCAAACTCTGTCCTCAGTTGCTCCAAAACCTAAGTTATTAAAGAATGCATCTGTAGTTGTGATTTGGATATCATTAGGAACATAAGTGGGGTTACCATCTGCATCCGTACCACTCTGCTTCACTCCAGGAAGAATAATTGGTGGCTCACGATCGAAATCAGTATCACCCGCAAGACCTCTACCCATCAAAGCAGCAGCTGTGATAGAGAAAATATCTCCACCATGTCTGTAATCCCACTGCATGCCTAGGGATAGTCCTTTCCAAGAAATAGTATTGATACCCGTCAACGTAAAGTCAGGATTCGGATCTCCAATGATAGCAGGATCAGCAGCAATGATGTAATCACCGTTACCATCTACAATTCTGTTTCCATCCGGATCAGTTTCAACAACTGTTCCCCAAAGCACACCGTAAGCTTCTCCTGGAACCATTGCATTTCCAGCAAAATCAATGAATCCAGTTGTTTGGATGAAGTTCAAGTCAAACTCAGGAGCCAACTCATTAACTGTTGTTTCATAAGCAAAGAAGTTGAACCCGATATCCCAAGTTACCGCACCTCTTACCGGGGTAACATTCAAACCTAGTTCAATTCCTTTATTTTCAATTTCTCCAGCATTGATTTGTGTATCCGTATATCCTGTACTTGGATCTAGATCGGCTAGAGTAATTAAATCCTCTGTAATTCTTCGGTAAAGGGACATGTCAATCCCCACTCTGTTATTGAACATCTTCGCTTCAAGACCCAATTCAATCTCAGTTTGTAGTTCTGGACTCAAATTAGGGTTACCTAATCTGTTATTTGAAGAATTTGACACCCTTGTCGATCCACCATTGTCAACAAATGCTTGAGCATTAGCAGTCAATCTATTTCTAGTTTGATATGGGTCAGGGAAACCTGAGGAAGTTCCATAGCCTACTCTTACTTTGGCATAATTCAAAATATCAGACTCTAAACCGAACGCAGTTGTCGGGATGAATGATGCAGAAATACTAGGATAAAGGATAGACTGTTGATCAGATTCAACAGTAGAAGACCAATCGTTTCTAGCTTGTACGTTTAAGTATAAGAAATCCTTGTAGTCTAAGTTGATACTTGTATAAACTGCATATAGATTTTCAACACTTCGGAACTGAATGTTCTCGAATCCAGCATTAGCAAAACTGTTATTAGGAGCAGTAGCGCTAAAGTTTGCATGCTCCAAGAATCCGAATGTACTCTGACCTGTACTCTCCAACCCATCTCTATCAAAACGATCCAATCTCGCATTGAACCCTACTAGAGCTGACAGTCTTAAATCACTGCTAAGATCTTTGCTGTAATTTATCAATCCAGTATGATCAAATATATCGTTTCTGATATGAGTGGTTCTGTAAAGTCCCTCATCAAGAATCGCATTCGCAGGACCAGGGCCAATACCACGGTTGATGATGTACTCCTGGAACTCATAGTACGTATCGTAACCTCCTCTATACGTCACTGTCAGGTTATCAAGAATATCATAAGATAATGACATCTTTCCAGTTAAACGCGTAGTTGAAGAAGTAGCTGAAGTATTCTCTATCAACCAGTTAGGGTTTGGAATATCGTTACCTCCTCTATAGTATACACTTTGGTTAGTAAGCGGATTTGTGAAAGGCAAGCCGTTCAAATCAACCGTTCTAGGTGTATAAAGAATGTTTGCATATATCGCTGAACCTCTTCCCGAAGCACTACTACCTGTAGATGCTCCTAGTGGTGGTGCCTTTGTATCGGTAACAGCAACATTGATTGAAGTATTCAATCGCATTCTATCAGAAAGCTTGGTGTCAAAACCAAGACCCACATTCAATTTATCTAATGAGTTATTGGGCAAGAATCCATCTTCTGTAGCATAACTAATCGTAGAGTTGATGCTAGTATTGCCTGATCTTCCAGATAAGCTCAATGAAGTCTGAGAAGCAAGACCTGTGTCAAAAAATGGAGCTGCGTTATCGTACGCTCTGTATGCATATTGCTTTCCTCCAAACTCATCAGCAAAAACTGCAGCCAAATCTGGGTTTCTGAATTGTGAGTAAGGGTGAGCTACACTGTCTACATTATCTATTCTATCTCCCCAGTTACTGAAGAAGAATGCTGGAAACTGATGGAAACCATTTCCATAGGTATCTTGATACTCTGGAAGTGATGCAATCTGTGTAGCATAAACACCCTGAGTAATACTAACTTCAAAATCATCATTCTGCGCTCCTGCACTTCCTGTTTTTGTAGTGATTAGTACTACACCATTTCGCCCTTGCTCTCCGTAAAGCACTGCAGCACTCAACCCTTTAAGCACTTCAATGCCAGCGATGTTATTTGGATCTAGATCCAGAAAACGAGATGAGCTGTTAAGTGATCCCCCAGTAAAGTTTGACTGAGTGTTTGTATTGGTGTTAAATGGTACACCATCCACGATAAATAATGGTTGGTTAGTTCCATTTACAGAAGTATAACCTCTAATAATGATGTTCATACCTGCTCCAGTGGTACCACTTGTCTGAGTGATATTCACACCGGCAACTTTACCATTAAGTAGCTGAGCAACGTCATTGTTAGGCTTTCTTTGTAAATCCTCACCTGCTACTGAAGCTACAGAGTATCCAAGTGCTCTTTTCTCACGCTGGATACCTTGGGCTGTCACAACTACCTCTTGTAGTTCAGTTGCACCTCCCATGGTAATGTCAATTGTAGATCTTGCTCCGACAGAAACTTCTTGTGTCTCAAAACCCACAAATGAAAATACCAAAACGGCACCATCATCTACTGATAAACGGTAGTTACCGTCTAGGTCAGTAGTAGTACCAGTTGTTGTGCCTTTAATCACAACGTTCACTCCTGGTAGGGTTTCTCCCGCGTCATCGGTAACCTTTCCAGAAACCGTCCTTTGAGCTACCGCACTGAATGCAATAACAGTCAAGAACGCAAAACTTAGTAGTAAAATCCTCTTCATACTAACTAGTTAATCGTTAAACATTAATTTATTGAAGCCCGAAAGATATTACTTTTTAATAATATTTAACAAAATTGTTTTTTCAGAAAAACCACCCACAGACCCCATTTAAAGATCATTTTTGCCACTTATCATCCAAATTAAGAGTGAAAAATGAAATGAGCAGAATAAAAGTTTACTACTTCAAGTAAAGCTTTAATTAAATTCTGAATTCACTTAATCGAAAAAATTAACATAAAAGCAAACTTTTTGTCACTTCATCCGTAGGACACGGAATTCGATTCTTCGGTTGGATTGTTTACCCTCTTCAGTCAGATTTGTCTGCAGAGGCTGAGAAGCCGCATAACCCTTATACTCCAAACGTCTAGATTCAATGCCCATCTCAATAAGTCTCTTACGAACTTCCTCAGCTCTTTGGGTAGAAAGCTTTTTGTTGTACTCTTCATCGCCAACATTATCTGTATGTCCTGCAATTTCCACGACGATAGATGGATTGTCTCTAAGTAGAATTAAAGCACTTTTTAAATCTGATGACGATTTTTCATTTAGCTTGTAAGAAGCTGTTTCGAAGTAAATATTCTCTAAAACAATTCTTTTGCCTGCTTCAACCTTTTGAAGTTCAATAAGCACTGTGTCAGGTTCCTTTAATACACTTCCTTTAGTACTAAAGTGGTAATCGGCAAACAAGTATCCTTTTTTCTTCACATAAGCAGCCAACTCCAAACCTTTTGGCAAAACCATATAGTAGCTGCCAGATATTGAATCTGACTTACTGTTATAGATAGAAGAGCTATTCTCTAAATCGACAACCTCGACAAAAGCAGAGAGAGGCTCCCTAGTTGATGCATCAACGATTTTACCCCGGATATACGTAACCCCTTTCTGCTTCACACTTGAAGGAAGTGTCGTTTTAACAATTTTGCTATCTTCAATCGTGTAGCCCTTCTTTTTTTCTTTGGCAAAGTATGCTGATACACCATCCCCACTTAGAACTATTGAAACTTCATCCCTGAATGTGTTGATGGGATATCCTAGGTTTTGCGGAACACTCCATTCTGAATCCACTTTTTCAGAAACAAACAAATCGTATCCTCCCATACCTGGATATCCATTTGCAGAAAAGAAAATTGATACCCCATTGGGATGAATAAAGGGTGTAGTTTCATCTCTCGATGAATTAATAACACTCCCTAAGTTTACCGGAGAAGTCCACTTTCCATCAATTTCTTTTGAAACCCAAATATCTCGACCACCATATCCACCTCGGCGATTGGAGGAAAAGAATAATGTTTTGCCATCTGCAGATAAAGATGGCTGGGACTCCCAATATATCGAATTCACTCCCTTTCCGAGATTTTTTGGATAAGACCATTCATCCCCGATCTTTTTTGAAATATACAGATCACAGCTCCCTAAGCCGTTCTTGCCTTCACAGGAAGTAAATATCATTGTCCGTCCGTTTGCAGAAACTGAGCAGGCTCCTTCGTTTAGCTTAGAATTAATTCTAGAAGATACAGATTTTGCAGGCTGCCACTGTCCATCTTTAAAAAAGCTAACTACTATGTCTTCATCACCACTAACATGATCACGTTTAGTGAAAAAAATTGAAGAAGTATCGATCGTCACAGATGGTAAATATTGTAGCCGATATCGATTGATGGCTTTCGGTAGTTCTTTTACAACTATGCTGTCGGACTTAGCGTTTAGTTGATTTTCAGCAAAATCAAGACTCCTCAACAGTAGTTTTATTTCAGAACTATTTGCTCTCTCCGGCACTTTTAGTAAGAATCTTGTCACGTACTCCCTGCTCGCACTATACTGTCCTCTATCAAATGCTCCCTGTGCCAGTTTTTCTAAGACTGATACCATCGGATCTGTAGAATAAATGACGTAATCCTGAAATTTCGAGAATGCTGAATCAGTTTGAGCGGTAGCTGTGTACAAGCTTCCCATTCTAAGATAAGCTTCGTAGAAGTTTTTATCTTCCTGCGAGGCTTGCTCCAAATACGCTATCGCACTATAAAAGTCGCGCTCCTTATAACTTTTGTCTGCTTTCAGGTAAAGTTTCTTGGCTTTCTTATTTGTGGTTGATAGTTCTTGAGCAACCGCAGATTGAATAGTTAGGGAAAATAACAGGATACAGCGAGCAGAAAACAGTAGGATCTTCCTTAGACCTAGGGAATATCCATGTAT
The DNA here is from genome assembly GCA_013214445.1 of Ekhidna sp. Lineage (GTDB taxonomy): Bacteria > Bacteroidota > Bacteroidia > Cytophagales > Cyclobacteriaceae > Ekhidna. Next base: position 5,733 of record JABSPG010000027.1, read on the forward strand.
TTGTGAGTCTGTAGAGATATTTTCCATTTTGGGTGACGCTTCACGAAATCAACGATCAAAGGTGTCATTTCTTTTTCTTTTGACCACTCAGGCTGTAAGAATAGTTCGGAAGAATCACTCATTCTTAGGGCATGCTCATCGGACCATTGAAAATCTGATCTATTATAAATCACCACCTTAAGCTCATTGGACTTTTGATAAAACTCATCCAAGGGCTTTTTGAATTTTTTAGGAGAGAAGCATATCCAATCCCATTGACCAGATAGCTTATATGCACCTGATGTTTCAATATTGGTGCTTAGACCTGCCTTATGCAAAGTCTCTGTCAGCAGATCCAAATTGTACATCAATGGTTCCCCACCTGTGACAACTACCAACTTTGCTCCTGAATCCCTTGCTTTGGCAACTATCTCTTCAACTGAACACCAAGGAAATTTAGAGACATCCCATGATTCCTTTACATCGCACCATACACAGCCCACATCGCACCCTCCTAGCCTAATGAAATATGCGGGTGTACCGGCGTGGAAGCCTTCCCCTTGAATAGTATAGAACGACTCCATTACCGGAAGAAACTCCGGGTCAACGATTTCGCTCATAAGCCTTTAAGGTGTTCAGCAGTAGCGATGCGATGGTCATTGGACCTACTCCACCTGGAACGGGAGTTATATAGCTTGTAATGGGAGCCACCTCTTCATAAACCACATCTCCAGACAATCTAAATCCAGACTTTTTTGAAGAATCTTCAACTCTGGTAGTTCCTACATCTATAACTACGGCACCCTCCTTAACCATATCTTTTGTAATCAGTCCAGGTTTGCCAACAGCAACGACCAAAATATCAGCCTCCTTAGTGTGAGACTTTAGATCTACGGTTGCTTTATGACAAACTGTAACTGTAGCCTGTCCCTCTTGAAGCATCATTAGACTCAGAGGGGCACCAGCAATTCTACTTGCACCTACCACTACACAGTTTTTTCCCGTAGTAGAAATCTCATACCTTCTAATTAACTCCATGATACCAAATGGAGTCGCTGGTAACAAAAGTGGATTATCCGAAACGATACTGCCAAAGTTCTGATTTGTAAACCCATCAACATCTTTCTCTGGAGCTATCTGCTCGGTGATATGTTCAACAGATATATGTTCAGGAAGAGGTATTTGGACGATAAATCCATCAATATCTGAATCCTCATTCATTTGCTGGATATGTTTAATGAGCTTTTGTTCAGAGATTGTACTCGCAAAATGCATCAAGGTAAAGTCAAATCCCACTGCTTTACAGGCGTTGATTTTACCGTTGACGTAGGTGTGACTTGCACCATCATCCCCAACTATAATAATTGCCAAATGAGGTACTCTATGACCATCAGCTTTTAATTGCTGAACCTTCGCTGCTATCTCACTTTTAATGTCCTTGGAGATCTGTCTTCCGTCTATGATATTGGGCATTTCTAAGTCTTTAGTTAGTCAAGTTTTAAAACAGCCATAAAAGCCTCTTGCGGAATTTCGACATTACCAACCTGTCTCATTCGTTTCTTACCTTTCTTCTGCTTTTCCAACAGTTTTCTTTTTCTTGAGATATCACCTCCATAACACTTTGCAAGTACGTTTTTCCTCATTGCTTTCACTGATTCCCTTGCAATTATTTTAGTGCCAATAGCAGCCTGCACTGCGATTTCGAACATTTGCCTTGGTATTAACTCCTTCAGTTTCTCACAAAGACGCTTACCCCATTCGTATGCTTTGTCCCTGTGCACGATGGCCGACAAGGCATCTACTTTATCACCGTTTAACATGATATCCAACTTAACCATATCAGATCTACGGTACCCGATAAGTTCATAATCAAGGGAAGCATATCCTCGAGAAATTGTCTTCAGTTTATCAAAAAAGTCGAACACAATCTCTGCTAAGGGTATTTCGAAGGTTAACTCTACCCTGCTTGATGTCAGATAAACCTGGTTCTTTATCTCACCTCGTTTATCCATGCACAAGGCGATAATGGGTCCAATAAATTCGGCCTTTGAAATAATTTGTGCCCTAATAAAGGGTTCTTCAATATGACTGATAAGATTGGATTCTGGAAGTTCAGAAGGTGCACTTACTTTAAGAATACTCTCATCATTTTCGATGGCGTGAAATCTCACTGACGGGACGGTAGTAATTACCGTCATGTCAAATTCTCGTTCTAGCCTCTCTTGAACGATCTCCATATGAAGCATCCCTAAGAAACCGCACCGAAAACCAAAGCCTAGAGCGGCGGAGGTTTCCGGCTCCCATATTAAAGAAGCATCGTTGAGTTGTAGCTTCTCCATAGAAGCTCTAAGCTCTTCAAACTCACTGGTCTCCACCGGATAAATCCCCGCAAAGACCATTGGCTTTACATCTTCAAACCCCTTCACTTGCTTTTGAGTAGGACGATCCACGTGCGTAATTGTATCCCCTACTTTTACTTCTTTAGCAACCTTTATTCCCGAAATCAGATAGCCAACATTTCCGGCGGACACTGCATTTTTCGGTTCATGATCAAGTCGTAAAACACCTATCTCATCTGCTTCATAGGTCTTTCCTGTATTGACAAACTTTACCTTGTCCCCCTTCTTCAAAGAGCCGTTGAAAACCCTGAAAAAGACCTCAATCCCTCGATAGGGATTGAATACAGAATCAAAGATCATTGCCTGAAGAGGTTCATCTGGATCTCCTTTTGGAGCTGGAACCATATTCACGATTGCTTCAAGAATGTCTGGCACCCCAATGCCCTCCTTTGCGCTTGCGTGAATAATTGATTCTTTTTCACAGCCGATTAAATCGATGATCTGATCTGAAACTTCATCGGGCATGGCACCAGGGAGGTCAATCTTGTTTAGTACAGGAATGATCTCTAAATCATGTTCCAACGCCAGATACAAGTTAGAAATAGTCTGAGCTTCGATACCCTGAGCAGCATCTACCACCAGTAGTGCTCCTTCACACGCCGCAATTGATCTCGAAACCTCATATGAAAAATCTACATGACCCGGTGTATCAATTAAATTGAGGGTATACTTCTCATCATTGAGTTCATAGTCCATCTGGATCGCGTGACTTTTAATCGTAATTCCACGCTCTCTTTCCAGATCCATGTTATCCAACAATTGAGCCTGCATTTCACGATCTGACACTGTTTGCGTAAACTCCAATAGTCGATCAGCCAAAGTACTCTTACCGTGATCTATATGGGCGATAATGCAGAAATTTCTAATATTTTTCATAGCTTAAATCTTGGCAGAAATGCCTGAAAACTCCTCAATCCTTTGAAAACAAACCGCAAAGGTACAAATAGAAAGTCAGGATTTTTTCTATTTCTGATATATTCGGTCGCTCGGCTGTTATTGCTTGTTTTTTGAGTCTACCAGAATTGTGACTGGCCCATCATTAACCAGAGAAACCTTCATGTCGGCTCCAAATGTACCTGTAGCTATCTCGCGTCCTAACTGGGTCCCTAGTGTTTCGATGAAAGATTCATAAAGTGGAATAGCAACTTCTGGTTTTGCTGCATTTATGTAAGACGGACGATTTCCTTTCTTTGTGCTAGCGTGCAAAGTGAACTGACTGATGACAAGTACTTCACCTGCAATGTCCAACACACTTCTGTTCATGACTCCCTGATCATCGCCGAAAATTCTCATGTTTACAATTTTCCTACATAACCAATCGATATCTTCCTTACCATCAGCCTCTTCAATACCTAAGAGCACCAATAGACCGGACTGAATACATGCTTTTTCAATTCCATCGATTTGCACAGCCGCTTCTGAAACACGTTGAATTACCACTCTCATTTGTATGCAATATCAATCATTTGAGAAGGTGAATACCTATTGAAGCCCTCCTTATCTTCGCAGGCTACTTCTATCATTGCTTTCGCCACCTCTCCATCTCTTATCGCACCGACTCTTTTCTTAGACCCAATGATAAATAAGGAAGCAATGTTGCTAAAGATCTTTGCAACCTCCTCAAGGAATCTAAACTCATCTCTATCTCCTAAGAGCAAAGAGGGCTGAAAAATCTTTAAAGCATCTAAGCCCAGCTTTTGCAATCTCTCTTCCATCTCTCCCTTAGCACGATTGTAAAAGATCATCGACGAAGCATTTGCACCAACCGCAGAGACTATCAAAAACTGCCTAAATGACTTGTCATTTCTAGCGTTTTGCCCAAAAATCAATGGATACTCTACATCTACCTGTAAAAAAGCTTTCTTTGATCCAGCTTTCTTGATGGTAGTTCCTAAGGTGCAGAAATAATCATTCCCAGAAATATCGGAAGTTATGTCACTAAGCCTGCTGAAATCTTCCAGAATGATCTCTTTAATTTTCTGATCTGAAAGATTGAGCGATCGTCTGACTATTACAGTAATCAAGTCGTAGCGTTCATCTGACACTAATAGCCGAACCAATTGTCTCCCAATAAGCCCAGATGCACCTATTACAACCGCTGATCTTTTGCGCATTTCCTTGAACTAAGATTCAACTTCCTGGGCATTCTGAGTTTGCGTATCCAGCCACTCATTGAATTGGGTTATATCTCTATTTAGTTTCCTGGCAATTAGCATCACCACTGTGGCATCATCCGAAAAACCAAGCGCAGGGATGAAATCGGGGATTAGATCGGTAGGAATCAAAAAATAAAGTAACGCAAACACAATCAACACAATCGAAGAAGGAGAAAAAGCACGGTATTCACCAGATATATGCGTTTTTGCCATCTGAGCTAGGGTCTCCAATTTTGATTTGAGTTCACTTAACTCTTTCGAATTCCCAGCCAAGCCTTTGAGCTTCTCAGTAGCTTTATTGAGCGTATTCTTAATCTCTTCTTTGTTCCCTGCTTTCTTTTTTGCTTTGTTAAAGATTTCTTCTGCTTTGCTCATAGACTAAAAAACATCTTGAATTTCTTCTTTTATGTATTTGATGGCTTGCTTCGGTGTATCCATATCCTCACCCGCACTGCTTTCAAGAATGGCTCTTGCCAAATCAAACCCCTTAGCCTTTTCCTCGAGAGTGTTTCTTGAGGAATTTATCAATGAAATGGTCTGCTCAACGGCAGTTGTCACGTAAGTCCAAGCACTATCAGACATGTACACCTGTTGAGAAAGGTTGTGATTAAACTCGTTCCTTATTTCATGCACTAGAATCTGCTGAAATTCCTCGGCGGTATATTCAGATCCTCCAAGCCTGGAAACCAGATTGGCTGGTGTTATGCGCTCCAGCAATAGCACTACACGCTCGTATGCCTGAAGACGTATTGGCACTACAATTTCTTGGTTCTTTTGCCTTACCCCAAAAGCGATCTCATCTAGCTGCTTTTGTAAAAAAGAACGCACCAGTAGATAGGCTAAATAGAGCACTAAACCGGCTGGTATCGTAATTTTCAAGAGATCATAAACCATTTCCATATCTATCTGTGTTGTGTTTTGTAGTTACCAAAATTAATACTTTTACGAGCAGGCTATCAAACGTCTTATCCGAAATACAATTCAAGCATGAAACCGCCTATTGAAATAACGGCAAAAGCATTAGAAGAGGTTAAAAACATCCTAAAAAACAAAGGGATACCCGAGGGTTACGGACTAAGGGTTGCTACAAAAGGCATGGGCTGTGGCGTAGGGTTCAAATTAGGGTTTGACAAGCGAAAGGATAATGATGATGAGTATATCATAGATGGTGTGCAAATCCTTGTTCGCAAAAGTGAAATGATGTTTTTGGTCGGTAAGAAAATTGAATTTTACGATGAATCCGATGGAAGAGGCTTTGTTTTTGTCTAGCCTACCAGCTCCACTGTAGCTTTTTGACACAAGCCCTTAATGGGAGGATTGTACTTACTAACTCGAACACTCACTTGAGTAACATCATCAAAAGCAGCTCTCAATGCTTTGATCATCTTTCCAGCTAGATGCTCCAAAAGATTAGCATCTATGCTCATCACATCACGCACTATCTCATAGACCTTCTCGTAATTGACTGTACCTTCCAGTTTATCATCAGAGGCTGCATCTGAGAAATCAATCTCCAATGTCACATCAACACTATATTTGTTTCCGATAACACGCTCTTCTTCATAGTATCCATGACGCGCATAGAATTCCATCCCTTCCAACGAAACTTTACCCATAGTTAATCTGTTTCGAGTTCGTCAAAGAAAGACACAGTCTTAGAGATGCGCGGACCTTTTTTTTCTTCAACCACCGCTGGTTTTTCTTTTGGTTCTGCAGGACTGTTCAACGACTTAGGCATATCTCGTTTTGGTTCTTCAATGACTTTCGCAGACACTTTTGGCTCACTGAAGTCCCTCTTCATCTGCAAGGGTACAACCTTCTTTCTCTGTGGTTGAACAATTGGCTCTGGAGTAGGCTTTCGAGGCGCCTGTGCAGTCCTTAAATCAGCAGGAAAAGGCTTAACTTCTTTGGGAGCTTCCTCTTTCTCTACTACATCTGGCTCCTTGATCGGAGGAGTATCTAGTCTCTTTGTTTCTGCTTGGACTTCTGTCTTCTCCGCTTTGATTCGTTCTTCACTTTCTCGTGCAAGCTTCTTTACTCTCTGGACATAGTCATCAAACTTAAACTCTCTGTTTTCTGCAGTATTGCGCTCCACTTTTTCTATCAGTGTTACAGACAGATTTTTAAGTTCTTGAAGCGCATTTTGACGATGATTTTCTATATCTCGATGATTTTGCTCCAGGCTTTTGACCGCATCTTGAAGTTCCTCTATGATCTGACGTGCTTCCATCTCAGCCTGTTCGATCATGGAACGAGCCTTATTCTTAGATTCATTGAGAAGACCTTCTGCGTTCATCTGGGTCTCCTTCATATGCAATTCTGCAGCTTTATTCGCCTGCTCAATCACATTTGCACCGGTATCCTCTGCTGTTTTCAGTGTTTTGAAAAGAGAACTTTCTACCTCTCTTAGCTTCTCGACCTCTTTTTCAGCTTGCTGTAGCCTCAACGAGAGCTCTTTGTTCTCTTCTAATACTCTTTCCCACTCGTTAGATAAGGATTGAAGAAATGCATTCACCTCATCTTTATCGTACCCTCGGAGCTTCTTTTCAAAGTCTTTTTGGCGAATTTCTAACGGTGTTATCTTCATTCTGCAAATTTAATTTCCCAAACAGATATTGAGCGATCGTCGCCACAAGTTACTAACAAGTCACGATAATCCATCCAAAGAAGCTTATTAACGCTGTTTCCATGACCAGCGTGCCTATGTTTATCCAGAATCTTGAGCAGACGAAAATTATGGGCATCCCAGAGCTTAATGGATTTGTCCATACTCCCAGAAACGAAGTATCGACCGTCTTTTCTAAAGATTAGATCGTTTATGGAATATAAGTGTGCAGCTATCGACTCTCGCTGAACATATTCGGCGTTAGTATCCCACACTTTTAGCTGAGCATCTCGCCCACCTGATATTAGGTATTTTCCAGAGGTATGGAATTTGGATGTAAAGACTGAATTTTTGTGCCCTTTGAGCTCATATTGAACCTCCCCTGATTCTCTAGCTACAATCTTTATCGTATTATCACTGCAAGCAAGAGAAACAATTTCTTCATTTACATCAATGCTTCGTATTCGATCATTTGCATACTTGACCCGCTTAAGAATAGAAAGATCTTTACTTAGCACCACCACCTCTCCATTGGAGAGCCCAGCCCAGATCAAATCTCCAATCGCCTTGATGGCAAAAATCTGAAATTCACCCAATTGTATTGACCCCACTTCTTCCTTGGATGAAAGGTGAATCTTATGAACTCCTTGATTATTTTGACCTATATATAAGCAGTCCTCGTCAGTGTCATAGTGAATTGCATAAACTGAACTTGGAACCTTGGCGATCACCTCTCCCTCATCTGGAGAAGTTAGGTCCCACAGCACAATCATACCATCTGCACCCGAAGAAACAAACCTTCGCTCGTCCACTCTTTCAAGCGCATAGATGCTTTCATTATGCCCAAGGAATGTATGTAGCTTTTTTACCTCTATCTTGCCCATTTCGACTGCAAAAGTATTACAATTGCCGTATGCCTTTGCTATTAAATAAGCAGATAGATCAACATTCGGCTTATGCTGTTTGGAACATTCAAGAAACCTTTCTAGAACTGCTATATTTATCACCTGAACCTTTTCCGGCAGAACTAAATCCTATTCGCCAAGCGGAATGGATTGTTGGCAGAATTCTGATAAAGTCGCTTTGTGAAAAATTCAATATTCCTTTCGAAGGAATAAGTAAAAAGGATAGTGGCAAACCCTACCTGGCAGGACAAGATGCGCACATCTCTATTTCTCATTCCTTTCCGATAGCTGCTGCAATGATCCACCTGCAAAAGCCTTGTGGAATTGATATGGAGCGGCCAAGAGACAAGTTGATACATGTGCAGATGAAATATCTTCACCAGAGTGAAATGAAATACCAAAATGACCTCAAGAAACTTTGCGCGATTTGGTGTTCGAAAGAAGTCATTTACAAAATATTTGGCAGGAATTTTTTAAGCCTTAAAGATGAGGTCAAGCTGTCTTTTGAATCAGACAGCTTGATCAAGGGAGAAATCCTGAAGTCAGGATATGAAAGTACCCATGCCATCAGCTACGAATGGGTTAAAGAATACTTGCTGGCATTTGGGACTTGACTATTCATCCTTCAATGTTTTTACTGGATTCGCACCCGCTGCTTGCAGTGATTTAAAACTGACGGTAAGAGCTCCTATCAGAAATGTAAACAGTCCTGCAAAAAGAAAAATTAATGGATTTAGGACCGTTCTAAACTCAAATCCTTCCAGCCACTGATTTGCATAGTAATAGCCAAAAGGTAAGGCTAGTAGAAATGACCAACCCATCAATATTGAATAATCTCTTGAAAGCAACAATACAAGTTGTTGAGGGCTGGCACCATGCACCTTTCTTACTCCAATTTCTTTGGATCTTTGCTCTGCAGTAAAAGCAGAAAGACCAAATAGCCCCAAGCAGGAAACAAATAGTGAAATAATTGCAAAAATTTTCACTAAAGTGCTAACTGTAAGTTCACCTTGATAACTATTCCTATACACCTCATCTAAGTAGGCATATTCAAATTCACCTTTAGGGTTCAGTCTATTGTAGACTTCCTTAATCGACTTCATCGCCGCATTCGGTTCTCCATTGATTCTTACCAATAGATTGCGCTCACGTGAGGGAGCAATGCAAGTGATCAACAAAGGTGCTATCGCCTCATGCATATTCTGCATATGGAAATTCTTTACCACACCTATGACTTTGCCATCAATTCCCCAAAAAGAAAGACTTTGATTAATCGGGTCTTCAAACCCCATCAAATCAGCCATCACCTCATTAATGAGATAATTTGTAGAATCTAACTTCTGATCCATAAAGTCCCTCCCTTGTAAGACATCCATTCCCATTGTGGAAACAAAGTGTTCATCGGTCACCATGATATTTATCTCATAGCTATCATTATTCATACCTTCCCACTTGACTGAGCTAGTAGATCTACCGTACTGCAAAGGATTTCCTGACGAAATTGACAAATCTTGTACTTGCGGTATTTGACTTAGTTCATTTTTATAGGTTTCCAGTCGATCCCCGAAACTTTGATCTGTGCTAATAGCTACCAAGTTGTCCTTATCAAGACCCAAATCTTTATTTAAGACAAAATCTAATTGTGAGTATATAACTGCAGTACCAATAATCAGCAATGTAGATATCGTGAACTGAAATACAACAAGGCCTTTTCTGAATAGTGCTGTGGCTGAGCTTTGAACCAGGCTTCCTCTAAGGGATTTGACGATATTAAAAGTAGGGAGCAAAACCGCTGGGTAAATACCGGAAAGAATACCAACGACTAAAGACACTCCAGCAAAGTAGATCCAAGTTAATTGGTTCCGAAAATCTATAGCTAGCTCTTTCATTTCCAAATCGCTAAAGTAAGGTATGAGTAACCAGACAAAAAACACAGAAACGACCATAGATGCAATTGATAGAAGAAGTGATTCTAAGAAAAATTGAAGACCAATGGACGATTTTTGCGCACCCATTACCTTTCTCAAACCAATCTCTTTTGATCGTCGACCTGACCTGGCAGTGGTCAGATTCATAAAATTTATCGAGGCTATAACTAGAATGAAAATCGCGACAATGATCATTATTCTCACGTAATCAATTCGTCCACCATCAACCACTCCATTTTCAAAGTTTGAGTAGAGGTAACAGTCTTCAAACTTATGTACAATTAAATACTCTTCACCTGCGTTTTCTTGCCCTGAAGAGTGAGTTATTATCTCGTTGTATAGACGTTTTTTCACCGCTCCAAGTCCTTCTTCAGATACCGTACTGAAATAAATTCTAAAGCTCCCATTGCCCCAATCATTTACCCAATCATTTTCAGCAAAAAAAGCCTGAGCTGGGATTAACCAGTCGAATTGAAGGGTTGAGTTAGCTTTTGTGTTTTCAATCACTCCCGTGATTATGGATTCATAATTTCCATCTATTTCCAGTGTACTTCCAATAGCCAACTCCTTCCAAGATGAACCAAAATATTTCTCTGCGATCGATCTCGATATTACCACTCCATCCAATGTATTTAATGCCGTATTTCGATCTCCTGCCAACCAATCGAAGGAAAATAATGACAAGAAATTTGGAGTGACGAACTACCCGTCTTCTCTGGAAAAGTCATCGCCTTTTGCAAATCGTATAGTTACTGGCCAGCTTACTTGCGCCACCTCATCAACCTCTGAGTATTCATTTCTCATGAGATCTGCTGCAGGCTTAGGAATGTACCCATTAGTGATTGTTTTACCATCGGACTGTCTCATGTTTCTAAAGACTTGATAAATCTTATCTCCATTTACATGGAATCGATCC
>JABSPG010000270.1 GCA_013214445.1 Ekhidna sp.
TGTATAAGAAGCATGATAGCGGTTTATTGGAGAAAAAGAGCATCAAGAAAAGAGCTGGTACCGTAGGTATTTGTGCGGCTATTCAGGGGCACTACAAAGTAGATGCAGTACCTCATTTGATCTGTGGGGGGTTTACAAAAGAAGAGACAGAGAACGCCCTCATCGATCTTAATTTTTTGGGAATAGATAATATTCTGGCTTTGCGAGGAGACCCGATTAAAACTGAACCTGGTTTTGTTCCTGAACCAGATGGTCATGCTTATGCAACAGATCTAATTCAGCAAATTCAAGACATGAATCAAGGGAAGTATCTCGATGAGGAGGTTCAGAATGCTGTCCCTACTAATTTTTGCATTGGTGCTGCTGCATATCCAGAAAAGCACTTCGAAGCACCAAGTATGAAATTCGATATTGGATGGTTAAAGAAGAAGGTTGAGTTGGGTGCAGAGTATTTTGTAACTCAGATGTTCTTTGATAATTCCAAGTACTTTCAATTTGTGGATAAGTGTAGGGAGGAAGGTATAGAAATTCCTATCATTCCTGGATTAAAACCTATTTCCACTAAGAAGCACTTGACGATACTGCCTAAGATATTTAATCTTGATTTGCCGGATGATTTAGTAGATGAAGTTCAAAAGTGCAAGGACAATAAAGAAGTTCGTGAGGTGGGAGTGAAGTGGGGAATTCAGCAGAGTAAGGAATTGATGGATGCCGGTGTACCTGTGCTACACTACTACAGCATGGGTAAGTCCGATTCGGTTTATCGAATTGCGAAAGAACTTTTCTAATTTTCGTGTATGAAGATAATTGAATGCCCCCGAGACGCCATGCAAGGGCTGCATGATTTCATACCGACAGATGTCAAAGCAAAATACATCAATCAACTATTAGCAGTAGGATTTGATACCATCGATTTTGGAAGCTTTGTTTCACCAAAAGCCATTCCGCAGATGCGAGATACTTCAGAAGTTCTATCACAATTAGATTTGTCAGAAACTACTTCAAAGTTATTAGCGATAGTAGCCAATATTCGTGGGGCTAAGAGTGCATCTGAATATGATGAAATTGAATATTTAGGATATCCACTTTCTCTTTCAGAGACTTTTCAGCAGAGAAACACCAATAGATCTATAAATGATGCTTTTGATGATCTGGCCGAGATGCAAGAACTTTCGGAGGCTCATGAAAAGACACTTGTCGTATACCTGTCCATGGGCTTTGGCAATCCTTACGGAGATCCTTATGAAATGGACTATGTGGGAAATTTTGTTGAAAGGTTAGATAACATGGAAGTAAGTGTTATCTCTTTAGCAGATACCATCGGGGTATCTCAGCCAAACAACATAACTAAGCTTTTTGAAAGCCTAATTCCTAAGTTTCCTCATATAGAGTTTGGTGCTCATCTACACTCAACTCCCAACACGATCAAAGAAAAAGTGGAAGCTGCCTATCATGCTGGTTGTAGAAGAATGGATGGTGCTATTAAGGGTTTTGGCGGTTGTCCAATGGCCAAAGATGACCTTACTGGCAACATGGCAACAGAGGTGATGATTGATTGGCTTTTGCAGAATGAAATTAATATCGGATTTAATCAGTTGAAATTTGAAGAGGCCATGGCTATGACCCCTTCAGTTTTTGGTTGATTTTATTCGTCCATCAATACATTCACTGGGTTGATAGTAGCCGCGGTGTAGGATCGATATCCCATGGTCATAAAAACAATCATCAGCAGTGCTCCTACAGATCCCAACATGATTTCCCAACCAAGGCTGATTCGATGCTCGAATCCATCAAGCCACATATTCATGAACCAGTAAGATGCTGAACCCGCCACAATGAGGGATGTTCCGAGGATGATCAATATCTCTCTTAGGAAAATACCGATTATCTGAGAGATTTCTGCCCCAACTACTTTTCTGATTCCTATCTCTTTCCTTTTAGAGTTTGCCAGGTAATCAGTAAGTCCATACAATCCAAGCATACTTATGAGTAGTGCCACACAAACATAGAATGTCGTCGCTTTCGCCATAATGTCATGAAACTGATACTGCATCTTAATTTGTTCATCCAGAAAATCGTATTGGATTAGTAGGTTAGGATATACCTGATCCCAAATTCCTTCGAGTTTTGCCACTGTTGTTTTTAGGTCTTGGCTTCCTAGTTCTGTAAGTGAGATGCCTATTTCGTAAAAATCACCTTCATCATATTTAAGCATGACCGGGGTTTGACTTCTGTTTAGTGATTGAGATTTAAAATCATCAATTACTCCAACAACTTTAAAAGTACCTCCCCATTTTGCTTCGATAGTTTTTCCTAGTGCTTCGTTTGGATTGCCAAGATGTAGTTTTTCTGTTGCTGTTTTGGTCAGAAGAATGTTGCCTTTGATGTCTTTTGATCTAAGATTTCTACCAGCTAGCAGCTTGATTTCGAATACATTTAAATAATCCTCATCTACTCCCTTTACATTAAGTTCTACCAAATCTTCCTTGCTTTGCTCAGGATTGAAATATCTATCAGTGTTATTTGTTCTGGCAATCGGTGAGCCTAAATGTATGGATGTCTTTTGAAACTCAGGCTCGCTTTCAAGCATTGTTTGAAGCCTGCGTTGTTTCTCAAGGTCTGGTTGAGGAAATGTAAGGCTGATGATTCCGTGATTCTTAAAACCCATGTCATAGTTTTTCATGAATCGCATTTGAGAGAAAATGACGACTGCCCCAATGATCAAAATGAAAGAAAAACCGAACTGGACACCTACCAAAATTTTTCTTAGTGGGATTCTGCTTTGGCGGTCAATATTGGAAACTTTGGTCTTGATAGCAGCCAGTGGTGAAAAACCAGAAAGGACCATTGCAGGATAAAAACCCGACATTAGTGTCATGCCTCCGATTACCACGAGGGAAAATACTACCCATGTTTGAGTGGGGATGTCCTGTAGCTCTATTGAAAAACCTACTAGATATTCAAAACCAACAAGTATTTGGTTGGCAAGGAAGAATCCTACTAGTAGAGATAAGCTTACAATGATCATACTTTCCAGTAAAAACTGAATAATAAGATCAAATCTCTGACTTCCCATTACTTTACGAATACCTACTTCTTTGGCTCTTTTAATCGCTCTAGCAGTGGATAGATTGATAAAATTTATTGCACCGATCAATGCTAGAAAGAATGCAATGGTGTACGATAGTATTTCATAATTTTTGTTGAAATTGATACCACTGTAACTGCCCACAGGGTCTATATGGATTTGTGCCAAAGACTGGAGTTTTAAGTTGTATCCCTCAATGATATTGTGTTTTGCAAATGCCTCTTGTATGCTCCTTTCAGCTTGATAGGAATCGCTACCGTGGCTCAACTTGAGGATACACTGTGTGCCACCGTTTAATGTTCCCCACCTATCTGCTCCGTAATATGGATTTACCCCCTCTTGCTTTTCGTAACTAACAAGCATTTCAAAAGGGAAATCTGTCTTTTTGGGAAGGTCTTTGTAAATACCTGCTAGCTGGAGCGTATGCTTGTTTCCAAGGATAATGGTACTTCCAAGTAAGTCTTCGAGATTGGTGTTGGAGCTAAAAAATTTCCTAGCTGTCGTCTCTGAAAGAAATACAAAGGAGGGATCAAAATCTGATGCATCACCTGCTAGCCATTCGAAAGTGAGGACATCAAATACTCCTTCCTGTACAAATCCAATTTTGTTTTGTTTGATCTTCTTTAGCTTGTCTTTGGGTAGCGGGATATTTACTTGCTCTGACAGCATGTAGAGATTTGAAATTCCTACTAGGTTAGGTAGTTCATCTCTTAGTCCACCTGACAGTGGATGAGGGACTGTAGGCGTTAAGCCTTCATCGTCACCTATTTTATACTCACCAATTATTCGATAGATATTTTCACCATCTGCTTGGTGAACATCAAAGTTTGTCTGAAAATTGATAATTGCGTAAAGAGCTATCACGCAAGAGACACCTAGAGATAAGCCCAATAGGCCTAAACTAAAATACGTTTTATTTCTTGTGAACGTGCGGAAGGATGTGATTATGAAATTCTTAAGCATCGTTGGTTTTGGTTTGACCAGATATGCTATGAATATTGTGCCATATTGATTAAGTGGTTATTAATCAGTGGGTTAAGGTTTAGATACTTGTTTTAATATGCTCGAATATGAACACAATACCGAACATTAAGTCAAGCCAAATTTCTTTCCCGGTAGACTTTTTACTACGTTTTTAAATTCCAGGCTCAGAAGGTGTGAAGCAACTTGGTTGATCGGAATCTGTGTTTCAACTGCAATTTTGTCAATATCAACTGGCTCTCTGTACTCAGAAAGAAGGTCGTAGATCGTTTGTTCGGAACCAGTTAGGTCTATGGGTGTTTTTGGTTCTTTATCTTTTACGTCTATATCCCAATTGAGGTGATAGATCAGGTCCTCAAGGCCTGTATATATCAAAGCTTTCTGAGAGGCAATTAGCTTGTTGGTTCCTTCCGAATATGTATGTCCTACATCGCCTGGGACAGCAAAGACAAGTCGGTTGTAAGAATCTGCAATATTTGCAGTGATGAGTGCACCCCCTTTGACTGCAGCCTCTACCACTATAGTGGCATCAGTCATTCCTGCAATGATTCGATTCCTAGCAGGAAATAGATGAGGATCAGGTTTTGTCGTGGGTGGACTCTCTGAGAGAATTGCCCCATTATGCTGTATCACTTCTGCATACTTTTTATGAACAGAAGGATATATACGATCTAAACCACCAGCTAAGACTGCAACTGTTGATAGATTATTAGCAAGACTAGTCTTGTGAGCTTGAATGTCGATACCGTAGGCCAGACCACTTACGACGGTAATATCCAACGTAGCTAAATCATTTACGATTTTCTCCGTTATGCCGGTACCATAAGAAGTGGCTTTTCGTGTACCAACTACTGCAATCGTTTTTGCAGGATTTAGACTCCCATTTCCTTTCTTGTAGATGATATTTGGTGAATCAGGAGCCTGTTTAAGTCTCTTGGGAAATAGTGGATTCGTGAAATGAATAATTTCCGCTCCAATTTTTTCCGAATTTCTTATGATTTTTTCTGCATCTTCAAATGGTCTTGCATTTTTGATCATATTGATCATCTTCTCTCCAACACCTGGAATTTTTTGCAGCTTGCCTTTGGGCGATTTGAAGACCTCACTCGCTGATCCGCAATAGCCAAGCAGTTGTTTGGAGGCTTTACTACCTATTCCAGGAATTAGCTCCAGTGCAATCTGGAAGACCAATTCTTCTGACATCTATTAAAGTTCTTTCTTAAGATCGTTAAGGAAGTTTCTGACTTTCTTTAGAGATTCAATCATCTCCATTTTGTCAGTGGATGTTTCTCCACCGTTTGCAATGAAGTCTCTGGCACCTTGCAACGTATAGCCTTTTTCTTTTACAAGGTGGAAAATCAGTTTCACGTTTTGGAGATCGTCCTTGGTGAATTGACGATTTCCTTTTCGATTCTTCTTGGGCTTTATATTATCGAACTCTCCTTCCCAAAAGCGGATCAATGAAGTCGCTACACCTAATTCATCGGCGACTTCACCAATGGTGTAGTATTTCTTTTCAATTTCCTTTTCCTTGTAGGGCACTGTAGGTTAGTAGGATTATTCTTTTTTATAGTGAATCTCTCCCGAGTCCTTTATCTCTATTGGGTTTTCAGGGAAGTCTTCCAAAGATAATCGTTGGATTGTTTTTAGCGAAGAAAGATTGGAATCATTTCTTGGGCCATCTGAATAACTCTGCCGAAACGAGTGAATTTCACCTTCTAAAAATATACCCGCTGCATCTGTTTTGACTTCTAAAATAGGTGCTTCTCCTGCTAGCCCCCTGAGATTAAATCGGCCATAAGTCAAAAAGTTACCTAAGCTATAGGCGATCATTCTTTCCTTGTATACTTCGATAGCTCTAACAATATGGG
>JABSPG010000271.1 GCA_013214445.1 Ekhidna sp.
TGCGCTGACCAAAGGATTACCCAACACCCCTGTACATGATTTGATTATTCATGCCAGAGAAAACGAACTAATTCTTGGAACGCATGGAAGAGGCATCTACATCGCAGATATTTCAAAAGTGCAAGCTTTGAATGACGAAATTCTCACAAAGGAGATACATGTTTTTCCAGCTGAAGAGATCACTTATGATTCCAGATGGGGCAGTAAGTCATGGGCCTGGGGAGAATTAATAGAACCAAAATTAGGACTTTCATTTTACTCCACTAATGAAGGTAATGGATCTATTGAAGTCAGCTATAAAGATGAGGTTGTATCATCGCAAACCTTTGGTGCGGACAAAGGCTTAAATCAAATAGAACTTTCGCTGGTAACAGACGAATCATTCAAAGATTTATTAGATGATGATCAGAAAGAAGATTTTTCCAAAGCTGATAATGGAGCATTCTATCTTACCCCTGGAGAATATCAAATTGAAGTAAAAATTGCCGATAGCAAATCCACAACTACCTTGACAATTCAAGAACCAAGAGAAAGGCCAGGAAGGAAAGAATGATTGAATTGCAGAATTCTCATAAAGAAGTCTAATGATGGGGATCTATTATACCCGTTAATCGAGCAGTTAACAATAGAAGTCAAATGTCATGCTCATTACAAATGTCACATTATCATATGAAATAGGCATCTATAGCCACGAGTTGCAGTTTATCATTAGACCAAACACTAAAGAATGAAAAGATACCTACTCATACTACTAGCTTTTCTTTCCTTCACCGCTTTTGCACAGGAGAGCGAACAGTCTGAAACCCTGTTTGATGATATCAATAATTTTCTTCTTGACAAAGTAGTCTTTGGACTAGTAGACTATGCATCTCTACAGAAAGATCCTGAAGTTCTGAATACCATAGTGGATAAGATCAGCGAATATGATCTAAAAGATGCTGATCAAGATCATAAGACAGCATTCTACATCAATGCATATAACATGCTTGTCATTAAGCAAGTAACTGACAAGTACCCAATCAGTAGTCCTATGGATGTAGAAGGTTTCTTTAAGGTCAAAACGTTTCATGTTGCTGGTGAACTTCTCACACTAGATGCAATTGAATTCACGAAGCTAATTGGTCCCACCTCGGATCCACGAATCCATTTTGCTTTGGGATGTGGTGCTAGAAGCTGTCCATTTTTGTATGATAATGCCTTCTATCCTGACAAACTAAATGAACAACTGGAATTTAGAGCTCAATTGATCATAGATCGACCAAACTACGTTCACGTAGACGAAAAGAAGAAGAAAGTGGTATTCAACAAAATATTCGATTGGTACAAAGATCAATTTGAAGCTGATGCTGGATCTCTTATAAACTACGTCAATAAGTACCGATTTTACAAAGTTCCTAAAGGATACATCGTCAGCTTCCAGGAATACGATTGGACTTTAAATAATCAATAATAAGGGTTTTTAGAGGTTAGCTGTTTTCTAGTTGATGCTAACCTTGAAACGCTACAGAAAAATCGCTCTCCTAGCCGTTGGAATCATTCTAGCAATAGGACTTCTGATTCAGATCTTTTCTTCTGACAGTATCGCAGAAATCACGAAGGTTTCAGAACAAAAAAAGCTGGAACTTGGGGTCCCAGCTTTGAATGACTTAATGTTCAAACTAGTTTCCTAGCTTAAATAAGGTATATCCGATCGACAACTGGAATGTACGGTTCTTAACCTCTTCAGTAGCTCCTGCCAGATCATTGATATCAGAAAAACCAATTACGTATCTTGCTGTAAACTGCAAACCAAAAGGAGCATCCCAACCGGCACCAAAAGCAGCAGATAAGTCGCTATTTTTATATGCATCCTTTACGTCAACATCTTGGCTTACAGCATCAGTCAGAATACCAATTTGTGGGCCTGCTTGTAAATTCAATCCAAGAGGTAAGTAAAACTTTAACATTACAGGAATATTGACATAGCTCAAGTCAACATTTCCAAAATCTGAGCTTGCACCTTGTTTAGAAAAGAGAATTTCAGGCTGAATACCAATACTTGCTAATTTCACTAAACCATAAGCGCCACCATGGAATGCTGTAATTGATTCTGTCCCAGCAACGTTAGTGTTGGCAAAGTTCGCTCCTCCTTTAATTCCAATTCCAACAGAAGCTTGTGAGAAGGCCACTATTGAAAATCCAACAAGAAACAGTGTTAATAACGTCTTTTTCATAATTTTCCTTTTTGAGTTAAATAAACTTCGTGCAATCTAGTAAAACGAAAACATAAAAAAAGGGATGAAAATCATCCCTTACTTAATTTATTGATTCACTCAATTTATAGAGCAACACCTATAAAAGACTTGAAGGCTAAACCCATCAATCCAGTGATTAACATAGTAATTCCCAACCCTTTCAAACCATTAGGAACATGAGAATACTTAAGTCTTTCACGAATGGCTGCTAGAGCAATAATAGCGAGGAAAAATCCCGTTCCAGATCCAAAGCCAAATGCAGTTGCTTCTACAATTGTGTAGTCCCTTTGTACCATGAACAAAGAAGAACCCAAAATCGCACAGTTCACAGCAATTAGCGGAAGGAAAATTCCCAATGAACCATACAAAGACGGTGAAAATTTCTCAATAATCATCTCTACCAACTGTACCATCGCTGCAATAACAGCAATGAAAATGATGAATTGTAAGAAAGTGAGGTCTAAAGCAGCAAAGTCAACTCCAATCCATGCTAAAGCTCCCTCTTTCAATATTTTTTCCTGTATCAACCAGTTTATCGGTACAGTAATAGACAACACGAAAATTACTGCCAACCCAAGACCAAATGCGGTCTTTACCTTTTTTGAAACAGCTAGGAATGAGCACATACCCAAAAAGTATGCAAATACCATGTTATCA
Source organism: Ekhidna sp. (assembly GCA_013214445.1). GTDB lineage: Bacteria > Bacteroidota > Bacteroidia > Cytophagales > Cyclobacteriaceae > Ekhidna. The sequence goes on from JABSPG010000271.1 coordinate 2,892, forward strand.
ATGAAGATTGCCTTAATGGCGATATTAATAGCTTCCATCTTTTTCTTTTTTAGTGCTCTACGTAACCGTTCTTTGTTCTTTGAATCCAAATGATGATCCCAAGCAGCATAAATGCTCCGATCGAATCAACCATTATTCCGTTGGTCTGTAGTGGAGTTCCAAGTAGACCACCAATCGATCCATAAACATCGAATTCCAATGGTGTACCAACGAAGACCGTTCCACCACCAAACAGCTCCCTAAAGAAAGCCACAACTAGGATAATCCAAGCATAACCAAATCCACTACCAAATCCATCTAATATCGAGTCATAAGGTTTGTTAGCCATGGCGAATGCCTCCAAACGACCCATCACAATACAATTCGTAATGATTAGTCCTACGTAGGCCCCCAAGATCTTATACATATCATAGCTATAAGCCTTCAACACCTCACTAACAAGTGTTACCAGTGTGGCAATAATCGCTAGCTGCACTATAATCCGTATACGGTTAGGAATGATATTCCTCATCAACGAAGTGATGAGATTGGAAAAAACAATCACAAAAATCACCGCAATCGACATGATCATTGTCGGCTTAAACTGCACTGTCACAGCAAGAGCTGAACAGATACCAAGCACTTGAACTGTAATTGGATTATCTTCATTCAAAGGATCAGAAACAATCCTTCTTCTTCTTTTGGATAGTAACGGCTCTGCTGGCTCTTTTACTTTTAACGCAACTGCTTGCTCCTCTACTTCTGCTACTTCAGTGCTCATAAACTTGCTGTTTGTTGAGATTTAGTTTTTTGAATAAATGCGGAATAACACTCGAGATAAGATGCTAGCATCACGTTAACACCTTTACCAGTAATTGTAGCTCCAGACATACCATCTACTTGATGTTGAGATAATCCAGTATGACCTTCTCCCTTCACCATTGTGATTGAGACTAGTTCACCCTGCTTGTTGAAAATCTCTTTTCCCACATACCTTTGTTGAATTGTAGCTTCCGTTATTCTCGCGCCAAGACCCGGGGTTTCACCTTTGTGATCAAATGCAATACCCATGACGGTATTCAGGTCATTTCCAAATGCTACATACCCAGAAATCCAGTCCCATAGACCTGCACCGAATGTTGGGAAAATATAGGCCTCCACATTACCTGACTCGTTCAGAAAAGTAAACACAGGATATAAACGTTCTTCCTTATCAAGTTTGTAATTCTTCTGGATATTTACCTTCTCAGCAACAACGGCATTTCCTTTTTCATCCTTGTCTACTACATTGCCATTGATGTCAACTACGGTAGACTGAACTCTTTCATTGTAAATATTCAAGATCTCATTCGGATCCTCGATGGTGGAAATATCCATTACTGCACCAAGGATTTTCTTCTTGGTATCTAATTCCACTTGCTTATCCTGCAAAGGTTTTAATCCCACTGAGGTTAGGGATAAAGCACCTCCAAACACTACAGTTAGTCCTATAGCGAATAGAATTACATATAAATTAGACTGTCGCACGTTTCAATCTTCGTTTTTTGTTTGCTTCTACAACGTAAAAATCAATGAGTGGAGCAAAGACATTCATAAACAGAATGGCCAGCATGATACCTTCTGGGTAAGCTGGATTTATAACCCTGATGAGCACAGTAATCACTCCAATTAAGAACCCATATATCCATTTACCAACCTCGGTATGAGAGGCACTTACAGGATCTGTTGCCATAAATACTGCTCCAAATGCAAGACCTCCAATAACTAAGTGATAGTGAGCGGGCATATCCATAAAACTATTCCCTCCTGCTAAGTTGAATAAACTGCCCATAGCAAGAGTTCCAAGTACCACGCTTAACATTATTTTCCAACTTCCTACTCCGGTTGCAATCAGGATAAATGCACCCACAAGACACATCAATGTAGAGGTTTCGCCAATACTTCCAGGAATAACTCCAATGAACATATTCCAAAAATCAAACATACCTGCGTACCAGTGATTATTGGCTAATTCCATCATATTCGTTCCATTAGCTGCTGCTTCTGCTCCATAAGCAAGTATCGTAGCACCAGAAAAACCATCTACTGGCGTGCTGTCTCCGAAATAAGTCCAAACATCTCCTGAAATGTCAGTAGGGTAAGCAAAGTATAAAAATACTCTAGCAGTAAGTGCGACATTAAGTATGTTCATTCCAGTACCTCCAAAAACTTCCTTTCCAATGACCACAGCGAAAACAGTTGCAAGTGCAACTTGCCATAAAGGAATGGTGGCTGGCATAATCAAAGGAATAAGCATACCAGAAACTAAATATCCTTCTTCGATGGGACGATTGTAAATCACACAGAAAGTAAATTCTGTTAAAAGGCCTACACCATAAGAAACTGCGATAATTGGAACAACTTTCAAAATTCCAATCCAGAACTTATCCAGCAGAGTAGCTTCTACACCAGTAGCAATAAAATGCTGATGACCAACATTCCACATTCCGAATATCAAACAAGGAATCATTGCAATAATGACCGTAAACATCAGGCGCTTTAAATCGGTCGCATCCTTGATTTGTGTTCCCTTTTTACCTGTAATAATATCCGGCGCAAAGAAGATCGTTCGATGACCTTCATAAATGGTATGAAACTTCTCGAGTTTCGCTCCCTTATCAAACAGGGGCTTGATCTTGTCGAATTGATTTTGTAAAAACTTCATTCCAGATTATCCTTCTTTTATTAATTCAATTCCTTCTCTTAAAATTTCCTGCAGCGGATTTTTAGAAATGTCGATAAACTCACAAAGAGCTACATCTTCTTCAATCAACTCGTAGATACCCAGCGCTTCCATATCGTCATAATCCTCAGCTAAAATTGCTTTGAATAGGTAAGTGGGAAGTACATCCATTGGCATCACTTCCTCGAATGCACCAGATATCACAAAATTTCTTTCTTCGCCGTGAGTATTTGTATCGACCTGAAATTCTTTTTTTCCATTTAAGAAAGTCAGCATGCCAAATGCTTTGTGGAAACTCAGCTTTTTCGTTGAAGGAAGTATC
>JABSPG010000272.1 GCA_013214445.1 Ekhidna sp.
TCCAGTCCGTGGGTTGAAGGAGCGTTCGCTGAAGCAGATCATCCCCACTCGGGCAATCTCGGACTCGTGACCCCGACGGCAGGAAGATCCGGTAGCGGGTGGTGAACTCGCGTACCGGGTTGGGTGGGCTCGTGGCCCAAGTGAACTCCTTGCGGATCGGCGTGGGGTCGAGGGCAATCCAGCCCTCCTCCATGCGAAGCTCGATGTTGAGGTACGCAAACACCACGATGCAGCAACCTACAGCCATGGCTAGCCCCAAGGTGTTGATGAATGATGATAACGGATTCTTCAGGAATCCGCGAAAAGCAGTTTTTAGATAGTTGATCAGCATATCCTTTTTATTTGAGTCCTAAGATTAGATTAAACTTTGCCACTAAAGGTTGCATGGAACCGCTTTGCCTTCCTGAATTATGCAACATTGAACTAAACAATCCCTTTTTTACCGCTACAAATCAATGCAACCGCTCGTCCAATATTTGCTCGTGCGATCAGCATCCTTCACTTAGTTTTACTTGAAAATACAGAAGATGAAAAAGCTGCTTTTCCTGGTCATTGCGACCGCCTTTGTCGCCACACTCCATGCCCAAGACCGACTAACTGGTCAAACCTTTACTACCCGATCGGAGGTACTTGGCACTAACGGAATGGCGGCAACCAGCCAGCCACTGGCTACACAGGCGGCCCTTGATATATTAAAGCAAGGGGGAACTGCCATGGATGCAGCCATTGCGGCCAATGCAGTACTAGGCTTGGTAGAGCCTGCAAGCTGCGGTATCGGGGGCGATATCTTCGCCATTGTTTGGGATGCAAAAACAGAAAAGCTCTACGGTTTTAACGGTAGCGGACGTTCACCGAAATCGCTTGACCTCTCCTACTTTCAGAAAAAAGGCAAGCGTGAGATTCCGCTCTTTGGCCCGTTGGCAATTTCCACTCCTGGCACTGTGGATGGTTGGTTCATGATGCATGAGAAGTTCGGCTCCTTATCCATGAAAGAGATCTTAGCGCCAGCGATCAAGTATGGAAAAGAAGGATTCCCTGTATCAGAGGTGATCGCCTATGAGATGGCTACCAACTACCAAAACAAAGTAGACCTTCCCGGATTTGCAGAGACTTACCTTCCCAATGGTAGACCACCTATGAAAGGTGAAATTTTCATCAATGCAGATTTGGCTAAAACCTACGAAATGATAGCCAAGGAAGGCAGAGATGCCTTTTACAAAGGATCGATCGCACGTACCATAGACACCTACATGAAGAAGCATGGAGGCTTTCTTTCGTACGAAGACTTAGCCTCGCATTCAGGCAACTGGGTAGAACCCATCAGCACCAACTATCGTGGATATGATGTGTGGGAACTACCACCCAATGGGCAAGGAACCGCAGCATTGCAGATGCTCAACATCCTAGAAGGCTATGACATCAAAAATATGGGGTTTGGTAGCGTAGAATACCTGCACATACTGACTGAAGCAAAGAAGCTCGCATATGAGGATCGAGCAAAATTCTATGCCGACCCTGACTTCAACAAGCTGCCCATAGATGAACTGCTTTCAAAGGAATATGCAGCCGAGCGAAACAAACTCATTGACCCGAAAAAGGCTGCCAGCACCTACCCTGCTGGTGATTTGGAAATCGAAACAGGAAATACGACCTACCTAACTGTGGCGGATAAAGACGGCAACATGGTCTCACTGATTCAAAGTATCTATTACGAGTTTGCATCTGGCATGGTGCCAGATGGATTGGGATTCGTGCTGCAGAACAGAGGCCAAATGTTCAACGTACAGGACGCCTCTCACGCAAACGCTCTTGCACCGGGAAAGCGACCTTTCCACACGATCATTCCAGCTTTTATCACCAAGGACGGTAAACCTTGGGTCAGCTTTGGGCTCATGGGCGGAGCGGTACAGCCCCAAGGGCATGCACAGATTGTGGTTAACCTCATTGATTTTGGCATGAACCTGCAAGAAGCGGGAGATGCACCACGGATGAGACATGTGGGAAGCTCTCAACCCACGGGTTCGCAGATGACCAATGGTGGGACGCTCAACTTCGAAAGTGGCTTTAGCTATGAAACGATCCGTGAGCTACGCAAAATGGGACACAAAATTGGAACAGGCGTAGGCATCTATGGAGGATACCAAGCTATCGCTGTGGATCAAACCAATGGCGTTTATTCCGGGGCTTCAGAGTCTAGAAAAGACGGTCAGGCTGCAGGCTATTAGCCTTCCTTTTTCCTTCATTTCTTGCTATCTTTAATACGTGACCGATCCCTGTCATTCAGGGGGTTATGAGTGGATTATAAAGTTTCATTTAACTGGCAAAAGTGTGGAGCAGTTCATCGATCTAAATGCAGAAAATCTTGCCTCCGAGCATATCTGCTGTGCCATATCCGACAAGAAATGTGCAGACAGCTATCAAGCAAAGAAAGATTGGCTGAAAAGAGTATTTGTAGATGGATATGTCTTTAGGCGATTGGATGCCAGAGCTAAAGTGTTCATCGAATATGGTCCCGCTGAGAATGCATGGGTTCCCATCACTGCCCCTAACTACCTCAACGTGAACTGCTTTTGGGTATCTGGCAAATACAAAAAGAATGGATATGGAAAAGCACTACTACAAGCAGCAATAACCGATGCTGAGACACAAGGCAAAAAGGGACTGGTAACGGTAGTGGGAACCAAGAAATTTCATTTCATGAGCGACACGAAATGGCTCTTGAGACAAGGTTTTAAAGAAGTGGAGCATATCTCCAGCGGGTTTAGCTTGCTTGCCTTGAGCTTTGAGGGTCAATTAGAAAATATATCATTCAATGAGTGTGTTCGAACGGGCGAATGTCCTGACAAAGAGGGTATTGTAGTTTATTACTCCAATAGGTGCCCGTTCGCAGAGTTTCATGCCAAGGAATCTTTGGTAGAGACCGCAGCAAAAAGAAACCTACCCCTGAAGGTGATCAAACTACGCACAATGAAAGAAGCGCAGCAAGCCCCTAGCCCGGCTACTATATTCAGCCTTTTTCTGGATGGAAAATTCAAAACCACTGACCTCAGCGTGTGTATGGATAGCCGATACGACAAAGTGATGGCAAAGCTTGGTTAATGCACTACCCCAAAAATAAAACCCAATACGTCAATTGCTAATCATTAAAAACCGCTATCTTTAATGCTATACTTTGGGTACGTGTTATTTCCGGTAGTAAACGACTAACAGATACTTAAAAACGAATATACCACTGACATGCATCTAGTTAAGATAAAACGATATAATGAAAATAACGCGCATGCGCGTTACATTAATGTTAGCATCAATACATTGGGATGAAAGAAAATAGAATCATTGCATATAGCCTACTAGCCCATATTAACGACAACAATATTGGTGTTAAGAATTTCGATGATGTTTTCAAACCCCTTGTAAAGTCTGCCCTATGCGATTTAAATAACAAGGAGATTAAATCGGGGGAATCCATCAATGAAATCAAAACGGAATTTGATTCAAAATTTGGATTAGATATACCCACTGATTTATTACGTACCATTCTCAAGGACATATCTAAGGAATTATCAGAAAAAGGAGATGACTCATTTATAATTCACAATGACAACTCCTATCTAATGAACTCATTTATATTCTCAGATTATGAGGATGAAATAAATGAAACAAAATCAGAACTGAAGGAAATTGAAAAACTCTACAACCTTCATCTGGAAACGGAAGGAGTAGATATTGATTCACAAATCTCAATTTTTGAGTATATAGACAAAAGTAGACTGAGACTTTCAAAATTTTTTGCAAAAAAAGATGACAAAGTCTTAGAGCTAGATGATGTTCTGCAAGCCAGCTTTATTAACTCAATAAAAAGCAATTCCAAGCTCTTCAATCAACTCAGAAGAATATACTTAGGCTCAATTATTTCCGCCTACTTGACCGTGGATATTGGAGAGTCAGAAACTGACCTTGAATTATTACTTGACACTAACTTTATACTTGGCCTCCTTGATCTTAACTCAATTGAATCTCACCATACATGTTGCAAAATTGTCGAAATAGCTAAAAAGCTAGGATTTAAACTCAGTGTACTTCCTTATACAATAGAAGAAACTGAATTGCTGATTGAGCGGAAATCGAACCAATTAGAAGACAGTTTTTTTCAAGGTTACTTAGATCCGGAAAGCATTTTCAGTGCAGTAGTTCGAAGGAGACTGTCTAAGACTAAACTTGTACAAATAGTATCTAACCTTGAAAACACTATGAATAAAGAATTTGGAGTTTTCATAGTTGGAAACGACACTAAATTCAGGAACCTAGCCAAGTATCAGTACGCAGATGTTCTTAAGTTTTACAGTGAACTAAGGGCTGGAAAAGGCTGGAGTGCCCATCATGATACAACTGCAGTTGCTTATGTTCGTGAGAAAAGGGGACGAACTAAACTCAGTGGAAATATCCTTAATGCTAAATGCTGGTTTGTAACAAACACCCCATATGACATCCGCACACCAAATAAGAAGGGCGAATTACCTGATATTGTAAGGGCCGCTGAATTGCTCAATCTACTTTGGCTATCAAGCCCACAAGCAATGCAGTTATTTGGAGGCACTGAGCTATCTGAACTAGGATTGACGCGACTGGTTTCTACTACAATTTCAATGTCCCTTCCTAATACTAGAGTACTGAAAGAACTAGATCAGAATTTTAGTTTGTACAGTGGAGAAAATGAAATTACAGCTGACGACACTCTGGTTGTTGCCAGTATGATTTCAAAGAAAAAGGTCAAACAGCCTGAAAAACTCAACGAGTTGGCTAAATCAAATCCAAAAGAATTCATCAACTCGGTAAAAAGCTTAGCTGAAGAAGGAAGAAAAGAGGATAAAGAAATTAGAGAGCGAGTTGAAGAATTTATTAGCAAATTTTCTGAGGTAATAAAACTTGAAAAAGAATCAAGAACTAATCAAGATAGTCCTACGGATGAGATTCCTGTATTAATTGAGTCGAGAAGCAATCTATTTTCAATAGTCGTTTCTGTTGTATTCCTCAGCTTTGTTTTATGGTCTTTTGAAAAACTATTTGAAGTTACCTTCTTTACCGAATATCAAAACTGGACACTAGCAAAAGGAGTTATTCAACTCACTATAATTTTGGGTGGAGCTGCGATTAAGACCAAGAACAAGGCTTTTTGGCTAAGTGGTTTCATCTCACTGATTATTGCAGTAATAATGCTACTGAAACAATAAAGGATGCTAACAAACACTAAAATGAATATGCGAACTGAGCTATTTGAAAGGACAATGCGAAAGAGCAACTTCAGAGCTTCTAGCCACTGGGGCGCATACTCATTTTAGTTGAGCGTTACCTGTAATTACCTTCATGACGAAAATCAAAAGTAAATTCTCAATTGTACAGGTCTTACTTGCACCTCTTCTAATGATGGTGTTGACTATTGGTTTATCTTCTATGATACTATTTGTTTCTGTTAAAGAGATGAACGAAGGAACGCCATTATCTAAAACTCCTTTCTGGGCTGCATTCATTATGGGACCTCTTGGGTTATATGCTTTTTATTATTATCTCAATATTTTTCGAACCGTTGAAATTGACGATTATGGAATTACCGAGTCGAACATTTTCAAATCCAGAAAATATCAATGGACTGAAATAAAAAGGATAAAGCTAACAGGAAAGGAGTTAGAAAAATTTCTATGGATTGGCATGCCGTTCGAAGCTTTAAAGATTGAATTGAATAATGGTGATAAGAAAATATTCTTTGCAAAGTATTATCGGAACTTCCCTTTAATTCTACAAAGTCTTCAATTGATTAAAAAACAACTTTCAAAAAGTCAGAAACCACAATTAGGTGGATTTGAATATAAAAGGTTAAG